>JAYPBW010000030.1:0-17069 GCA_038124405.1 Flavobacteriaceae bacterium
GATAAGTTGTTGCAACATTACCTTTGCCTCATCAAAAAGTTGTGTGGCTTCTTTGCCTACCACTTCATCCGATAAAATATCGGGGTACTTGCCGTGCAAATCCCACGACCTGAAAAATGGGGTCCAGTCGATGTAATCTACAAGTGGCTGTAAGTCTTGCTCAAAATGAAAAACACCAAGTTTATTAGGTTTTGTAGGGAGTTCTTTTTCAAAATCAAGTTGCAATCGCTGTGCTCTAGCCTCCGCCAACGGGACATAGGTTTTGTGGTCGCTACGTTGTTGAAAACGCGCACGAAAGTCATCATACTCCGATTTTATTTCGGCTTTATATGTTGTGTTTGTTTGGGGTTGCAATAAATTTCCAACCACCGTAACTGCCCGTGAGGCATCGTTTACATGCACAACGGTGTGATCGTATTGCGGTGCAATTTTTACTGCTGTATGCGCTTTAGAAGTAGTAGCACCTCCAATTAATACAGGAATATTTTTTCCTGTTTTGCCTAGTTCTTTTACCAAATAGACCATTTCGTCTAATGAAGGCGTAATGAGTCCAGACAATCCAATCGCATCTACCTCCTCTTTAAGAGCGGTTTCAATAATGCGTTCAGGAGGAACCATAACCCCCAAATCAATGATTTCATAATTATTGCAGCCCAGCACTACGCTCACAATATTTTTACCAATATCATGTACGTCTCCCTTTACGGTTGCCATCAAAATTTTTCCAGCTGCTTCGGGTTTTCCCGATTGTGCTGCCTCAATGAATGGCAACAAATAAGCTACTGCTTTTTTCATGACCCGTGCCGATTTTACCACTTGTGGCAAAAACATTTTTCCGCTTCCAAACAAATCGCCTACCACATTCATTCCGTTCATCAAAAACCCTTCAATTACTTGAATGGGGGCATCGGCTGCTCGTCTGGCTTCTTCGACATCGTCTTCAATAAATTGGTCAATTCCTTTAACTAATGCGTGCGTAATACGACCTTGAAGATCTTGCTCACGCCATGTAAGGTCATTTTTCGCCTTTGTTTTTGTGTCGCCTTTTACGCTTTCAGCGAAGTCTAGTAAACGCTCTGTCGCATCATCTCGCCTATTTAACAACACATCCTCCACATGAGTGAGCAGGTCTTTTGGAATTTCATCATAAACCTCAAGCATAGTAGGATTTACGATGCCCATTGTCATGCCATGCTGAATCCCGTGATACAAAAACGCTGCGTGCATGGCTTCGCGCACTGCATTATTCCCACGAAATGAAAAAGATACATTACTCACTCCACCACTAACGTGCGCATGAGGTAGGTTTTCGCGTATCCATTTGGTGGCGTTAAAAAAGTCGAGCGCATTGGTTTTATGCTCCTCCATTCCTGTTGCCACTGGAAAAATATTAGGATCAAAAATGATGTCTTGCGGAGGGAAGTGTACCTTGTTTACCAAAACATCATACGAACGTTTACAAATCTCAATACGACGATCAAGTGTGTCGGCTTGTCCGTTTTCATCAAACGCCATGACGATTACGGCCGCGCCATAACGTCTAATTTTTTTAGCTTGTTCAATAAAGACTTCCTCTCCTTCTTTCAGGCTGATGGAATTCACCACACATTTGCCTTGCACTACTTGCAGCCCTGCTTCAATAATCTCCCATTTAGAGCTGTCAATCATAATTGGAATTCTGGCGATATCGGGTTCAGACTGAATGAGATTGAGAAAACGTGTCATGGCAGCAACGCCATCAATCATTCCCTCATCCATATTGACATCCAAAATCTGTGCGCCACCTTCTACTTGATCTCGTGCAATATCTAAAGCTGTTTCATAATCGTCCTGTTCTATGAGGCGTAAAAACTTACGTGAACCTGTTACGTTGGTGCGTTCGCCAACATTTACAAAGTTCGTTTCGGGCCGAACGACAAGCGGCTCTAAGCCAGACAAAGACAAATATGGAGTAAGACTAGGCATGCTTTAAAATGGATCGAGGTTTGTGTTTGGCTGCCGCTTGGGAAAGTACTTTAATATGTTCGGGAGTAGAACCGCAACACCCACCAATGATATTTACAAGTTGCTCGGATAGATAGGGTTCAATAAGGCCGCACATTTCAGTAGCAGATTGATCATAGGCACCGAAGGCATTGGGCAATCCTGCATTTGGGTGTGCCGAAACGTAACGGTCGGTATGTTGACCAAGTCGTTGCACATAGGGCTTTAACTGATCTGCGCCCAAGGCGCAATTAAAGCCAACACTTAACAAATTGATATGAGAAATAGAAATCAAAAATGCCTCAACGGTTTGTCCCGAAAGGGTGCGCCCAGAAGCATCTGTTATGGTGCCACTTACCATCACAGGAATATCTAATTTCTGCTCTTCCTTGATTTCGTCAATAGCATACAAGGCAGCTTTTGCGTTGAGCGTATCAAAAACGGTTTCCACCAAAAGAATATCCACACCACCTTCAATGAGCCCTAGGGTTTGTTCTCTGTAAGCCTCTTTAAGCTCATTAAACGTAATGGCTCGATAGCCAGGGTCATTCACATCGGGCGACATGCTCGCTGTTTTATTGGTAGGCCCGATTGAACCTGCTACAAAACGCGGTTTATTCGGGTTTTTAGCTGTGAAGTCATCTGCTGCTCTTCGGGCAATTTGAGCCGAGGCAACATTGAGTTCCATGACATAATTTTCAAGGGCATAATCTGCCATGGCAATACTTGTACCAGAGAAGGTGTTCGTTTCAATAATATCAGCACCTGCTTCTAAGTACTTTGCATGTACTTCATAGATAGCCTCTGGTTGAGTAATCGAAAGTAAATCATTATTCCCAAGTAGCGGAATGTCATGGTTTTGAAACCGTTCACCACGAAAATCATCTTCGGTAAAAGCATAGGCTTGCAACATGGTGCCCATGGCGCCGTCAAGCACCAAAATACGTTCCGCTAAAAGCGTTTCAAGTTTTCTCACAACAACGAGTCTAAGGCTTGTTTTACGTCATTGATGATATCCTCTGGATGTTCTAGACCCACAGAAATACGAATAAGGCCGTCTGTAATATCAACCGCTAGGCGATCTTCCTGACTTAGTTTGCTGTGCGTAGAAAGTGCAGGTTGCGTAACTATAGTTCGTGTATCTCCCAAGTTAGAAGAACGTGAACAGAGTTGCACTGAATCAATAAATTTTTTGCCCCCCGAAAGTCCATTCTTAACTTGAAAAGCAATGATATTTCCTCCCCTTTTCATTTGCTTTTTAGCAATTTCATATTGCGGATGCGATGGGAGGAAAGGATAGCGAACTTCTTCCACAGCGTCATGATGCGTTAAAAAATCGGCTACTTGCTCGGCATTGTCGCAATGTTTCTCTACACGTACTGCCAAGGTTTCCAAACTTTTAGAAAGTGTCCACGCATTGAATGGAGACATAGAAGGCCCTGTGTTTCGGGCGAATAAATTAATTTCTCGAATCAAATCGGATCGGCCAACTGTAACACCACCTAGCACTCTACCCTGTCCATCAATAAGTTTAGTAGCAGAATGAATAATCAAATCTGCACCAAACGCTATAGGTTGTTGCAAATAAGGTGTTGCAAAACAGTTATCAATTATTAAAATGAGATTGTGTTTTTTAGCCAATGTACCTAAGCGCTCTAAGTCTAAAACTTGTAATCCCGGATTGGTTGGCGATTCGGCATATATTACTTTAGTCTTTGGGGTTATCAATTGCTCAAAACGATCCAAATCTGTTACGTCAAAATACGTTGTTTCAATATTCCATTTAGGCAAAAACTTGGTAAATAAGCCATGAGTGGAGCCAAAAACAGCACGTGCTGATAAGATATGATCGCCACTGCTAAGTAAGGCTGCAAAAGTGCCAAATACAGCTGCCATACCCGTAGCAAAAGCATATCCATCTTCGGCACCTTCCATTTGACAAATCTTCTGAACAAATTCAGAGGTATTTGGGTTTGTAAAACGGCTGTAAATATTTCTTTCTTTTTCCTCTGCAAAAGAGGCACGCATGTCTTCGGCATCCTCAAAAACAAAGCTCGAAGTTAAATATATAGGCGCACTATGCTCACTGTATTGTGATCGTTCTGCCTGGATGCGAATGGCATCGGTTTCAAATTTTTTAGGATGGGACATATGGTGTGTTGTTTACAATTACAGAAAAAGTGATGTCAGCAGTAGCTGCCAAAGTCAATGAAACCGAGCAGTATTTAGTAAATGATAACACTGCCGCACGATAAATTTTTTCAGGTTTAACATCACCTGTTACGTGTACAGTTGCATGTATTTTGTTGAATAATGAAGGTGCGGGTTTATCAACTCGATCTCCATCTACCTCGATTTCTAAAGTGTCGAATGTCACTTTCTGTTTGTTTAAAATAGAAATGATATCAATGCTTGAGCAACCAGCAACACCCATTAACAGTAACTCCATTGGGCTTGCACCTTGTGGGTTTTCAACAGCTTTGTTATCAATAGCAATAGAGTACCCCCTATCATTTTCAATAGTAGCATGATAACCAGATTGGTGAGTTAGTTTAATATTCATGTGGTTTTGGCTTTAAACACATCATGTAGTAATGTGTTAAGTTGTTCGTGTTCAATGAGAAATGCATCATGTCCGTGAATAGACGTGATGGTTTTAAAAAATACATTTGGTTTGATGTTCATCAGCCGTCGATATGTCTCACGGTTGTCTTCGTGAGTGAAAAATAAATCTGTATCAATAGATACTAAATAAATGTTGCCTTCTACTTGGGCTACTAATTTTTCAAAAGAAGCTCTATGTTGGCAAATATCAACGGTTCCCAGTAAATGATTCATGGAAAAATAGGCACGTACATCGAATCTTGATGCAAGCTTATCGCCATGGTGTAATAACCAAGTTTCCACATTGTACTTGTCAAGTTCTGGATGTATAGTGCGTCCAAATCTAGCCTTAAATGACTGAGGCGTTCGATAGCACAACATCGCATGAATGCGTGCATCTTCAAGGGGATTTTTTGAATGTTGAAGAATTCTATCTTGTAACAATACATTTGCTAAAATCCAATCTGAAGACTCCCAATGACAAGCAATGGGAATGACATTCTTGATAAACTTGGGATAAGACACTGCCATTTCCCAAGCCAATGCACCACCAATTGACCCACCTATAGCCGCGTACAATTCGGAAACTCCTAATTCGTTAAGGGTAACCTTAATTGCCTCTGAAACATCGCGCAATACCCAATCTTTATAATCGGATAGAAAATCATCTGCAAATCCATTTCCAGGAAAATTAAAGGCAATAATGCTATACACTTCTGTATTTATTAGCTTTTTTGAACCAATGATATCACTCCACCAACCATCTTCGCCTGTAACAGTAGAATTCCCCGTAAGTGAATGATTTACCAATACTACCGGAGCATCACCAAGCGGCTTCCCAAATACTTGATACGTTAATGTTAACGAAATTACCTTGCCGCTTTGCAAGCGAAAAGAAGGAATGGTATGTTTTTGAAATGACGACATATTGCCTTTATGCTATTTCTAATTTATAGGGTGTCAAAAGCAGTTTGAAGGTCAGCCTTTAAATCATCAATGTTTTCTAAACCGACAGATAAACGAATGAGATCATTAGTAACTCCTGTGTCTTCTTGCTGTTCAGGTGTTAACTGTTGGTGTGTTGTACTTGCATTGTGGATAATCAATGATTTAGAATCTCCAAAGTTTGCTAGTAAAGAAAAAATCTTGGTATTATCGGCAATTTTCTTTGCTGCTTCAAATCCGCCTTTAGCGCCAAAAGTAACCACACCACTTTGTCCTTTAGGAAGGTATTCGGCTGATAGTTTTTTGTATTTACTTGACTCTAACCCAGGATAATTCACCCAAGCCACAGCATCGTTTTCACTTAACCATTGTGCCAATTCAAGAGCACTTTTACTATGTTGTTGCATTCTTACTTCAAGTGTTTCGAGACCTTGAATGATTTGGAATGCATTAAATGGGCTAATCGCTCCACCCAAATCACGAAGTCCTTCAATTCGAACACGAGCTATATATGCCGCTGGGCCTAGAACCTCATGATAATTGAGTCCATGGTATGATGGTGAAGGAGATGTGAATTCTGGGAATTTCCCACTAGACCAATCAAAAGTGCCAGCGTCAATTATAACACCGCCCATAGCCGTTCCGTTACCATTAATGTACTTTGTAAGGGAGTGAATAACAATGTTTGCTCCGTGCTCAATGGGGTTTAATAACGCAGGAGTAGCCACAGTGTTATCTACCATAAATGGAATTTTATGTTTTTTGGCTACTTCAGAAATTGACTTCAGGTCAAGCACGTCCAGTTTTGGATTTCCAAGCGACTCTGCAAAAATAAGTCGTGTGTTTTCTTGTATGGCCTTGTCAAAATTTGACACATCATTAGGATCTACAAAAGTTGTTGTGATACCAAAACGAGGTAACATTGATTTCAACATATTATAAGATCCGCCATACAAACTGTTAGAAGAAACAATGTGGTCTCCAGCTTTTAAGAAAGTTAAAATCCCTGTTGAAGCTGCAGCTGTACCTGAACAAGTAGCCACAGCAGCAATACCGCCTTCCAAAGCTGCTAAACGTTGTTCCAAAACATCTGTTGTTGGGTTATTAAGTCGGGTATAAATATAACCAGGCTCTGCAAGTGCAAATAAATTTGCAGCGTGCTCGGCATTGTTAAACACATAGGAAGTAGATTGGTATAACGGTACCGCTCGTGTTCCCTGTGTTTGGGTTACGTCGTGCCCTACGTGAAGGGCGTTAGTTGAAAAATTTGAATTACTCATGTTATGTAGTTAAAAATTGATTTTTGAATGATTGTACTAAGTCGAGTTTTTCCCAAGTGAATAATTCCACTTCACAATCTATGCGACCGTTGTAAGGAGACTCGAATGTTTTTTTGACTTTTTTGGGCTTTCTCCCCATATGTCCATATGCTGCTGTTTCAAAGTAAATGGGATTTCGGAGCTTTAATCGTGTTTCAATGCCAAAAGGAGTTAAATCAACAAGTTTGGCAATACTTTCAGCAATTTCGGAATCGCTTTGTGTCGTTTTTGATGTTCCGTAAGTGTTGATAAAAATGGATGTTGGGGCAGCCACTCCAATGGCATAGCTAAGTTGCACAAGCACCTCATCACAAACGCCAGCAGCAACCAAATTTTTAGCAATATGACGCGCTGCATAGGCAGCACTTCTATCTACTTTTGAAGGATCTTTACCACTAAAGGCGCCTCCTCCATGTGCTCCTTTTCCTCCATAAGTGTCCACAATAATTTTACGTCCTGTGAGTCCCGTGTCGCCATGAGGCCCTCCAATAAAAAATTTTCCAGTTGGATTAATGTGGTAGGCAATATCATTGCCAAACAAATCTTGAATTTCTTTGGGATAACTTCCAATAACTTTAGGCAAAACAATGTCTATTAAATCTTTTCGGATTTTAGCTAGCATCACCTCGTCTTCATCAAATGCATCGTGCTGCGTTGAAATCACGATAGTATCCACTCGAAGAGGTTTATGATCATCGGAATATTCTAAAGTCACCTGCGATTTGGCATCAGGACGCAAATATGGAATTTGCTTTTTTTCGCGTCTAAAATCCGAAAGTGTTTGCATGATATTATGAGCAATATCAAGCGCGAGGGGCATATAATTTTCAGTTTCGTTATTAGCATAGCCAAACATAATCCCTTGGTCACCAGCACCTTGTTCAGCATCATCTTCACGTTCAACTCCTTGATTGATATCGGCAGATTGTTCATGAATAAGAGAAATAACACCACATGAATCACCCGAAAATTGATAGGCATCTTCGGTATAGCCAATTCTGTTAATGGTATTCCGAGTAATGGTTTGTAAATCGAGGTATGTATTGCTTTTTACCTCACCTGCTATAATGGCTTGACCTGTAGTAACCATAGTTTCGCAGGCAACCTTACTCTTTGGGTCAAATGCAATGAAATGATCTAGTAAGGCGTCGCTAATTTGATCTGAAACCTTATCAGGGTGTCCCTCACCTACTGACTCGGATGTGAAAAAGTATGACATAATCTTGCTTTTGTAAAAGAATAGAGACCGATTGTACTCATCAAAAGCAAGCTGTTTTAGCAGTTTTTTTGAGAGGTTGCAATCAGTCAAATCCTTCCTCTGTGTCTGCAAATATACAACCTAGGGCAATAAATACAATATGAATTAGCGGAAACTTATCGATGCCCCTAAATTGAGTGTATTAAACTCTTGAAAGGTATAGTTTGCAAAGATTCTAAGAAATAGTACGTTGGCACGTAATCCAAGCATGGCATGTGTACCCGTATAAGTGTTTTGAGATTTTAACGGATCGGTAAGGGTTTTGGTAGTTCCATCGGCCAGAGTAATATTATAATTTCCAAGCATTTGCATTGAAGCATCTCCTTTTCCATAGCCATAACCTCCTACAATGCTTATGATAGGAAAGTCAAGTGATGCTAAGGCCTGCACAAAATATGCATCTACATCATAGGCTATATTTTGATTGGAGTTAGCGCTGCTGAGACCATAATCCACCTCCATCTTTGAATACGACGCAACAGCAGAAACATTTAATGGAAGTTTATCAAATAAACCCAAATATTGCATAAGATTATGTTTGATTCCAATTCCCATCAGACCAAATTCAGCACCTTGATTTTTAATTTTAGGAACATATCGGACAAGTACATCTGTGTCAAAAAACAATCCCAGCCCAGCCTGAATATAAGGAGTAGGAAGAGAATTCATTACCAACTCATCTTCAATCCCGCCGGGTAGTGAAATAGATTGAGTAATTGTAGTTCCTGGGAGGGTATAACTAAAGTTCGTTGGTACACTACCCCCAAATACAGTATTTGCTTCTGAGGAGTTTGAAGTCAATTGCTGAAGGCCTAAATCGGCTATCTTAAATGTTTTGGCATTGTCAGACACACTTGGAGACAGAGCGCCAAAAGTAAGGTCAAATCCGAATTTTTTGTGTGTTTTTGCGGAAGACGCCCAACCACTATTTAAGCTATATGTTAAGGATTGTCCAAGAGGCTCAATATAAGCGTCAGCAAGAAGCTGCGCATCTTCCGTGGTGGCTGCCAGAACAGCATCTAAGTCATTGAACAGTTGAGCAGAACATAGGCTGGTGAAAAATAGAGCTACCGCTAAATGTAATTGTTTCATGAACGACTTGGTTTAGTATAAATTTATTTTTATAGTGAATAAGTATTTAAAGCAACCATTTCGCTTGAATACCTAAACAAAGGTAAGAAACATAAGGTTTCACACACATCTAAAATGTTGTATGCTTTAATTTTAATATCTAACACGCAATTCGGATAAGTTTTAAAATTGAGAATTGTTTTTTACCAAAGATGCCTATATTTAAAGCTCATAAATTTTGAAGATGCATATTGCTATAGCCGGAAATATTGGAGCTGGAAAAACAACATTAACAGAACTATTACATAAACACTACGGCTGGGAAGCACTATATGAAGATGTAGTTAAAAATCCATACTTAGACGATTTTTACGCCGAAATGGAGCGGTGGTCTTTTAATCTTCAAATCTATTTTTTGAATAGTAGATTTAGACAAATTCTTGAAATTCATAAAAATGGTAATGATGTAGTTCAAGATCGTTCTATTTATGAAGACGCACACATTTTCGCACCTAACTTGCACGCCATGGGTCTAATGACGCATCGTGACTTTAGTAATTATTCAGCTGTTTTTGAATTAATGGAATCCTTGGTGAAAGGTCCAGACTTGATGATATATCTAAGAAGCTCTATTTCCAATTTGGTGTCGCAGATACACAAGCGTGGTCGTGAATATGAAAACTCAATAAGTATAGAATACCTAAGCAGACTCAACGAACGTTACGAAGCTTGGGTGCACAACTACGACAAAGGAAGAATGTTAATTATTGACGTTGACAATCTTAACTTCGTAGACAACAAAGAAGACTTGGGACTCGTAATTGAAAAAATAGACGCCGAACTTAGTGGTCTATTTACAGCCTAAAGTTTCTTTTCGGCAGATTCAATAGCAGCTTGAACCTCTTCTTGACTGCCCTCAAAAACCTTTACTTTTTCAACTGTTTTTCCGTCTTTTTGGATAACCAACGTTAACGTGCCTTTTGCAAGTCCTTCATCTGTACGCTCCATACGAGCGTCTACACGTATAACTTCTTCGGTACTGTGTCCACCTCCCAATAAAGGAGCTAACACTAATCCAATCAAACACGTAAGTTTAATTAGAATATTCATGGATGGGCCAGAAGTATCTTTAAAAGGATCACCAACTGTGTCGCCAGTAACTGCAGCTTTGTGCGCCTCACTACCCTTATAAACCATTTCACCATCAATCTCTACTCCTGCTTCAAAAGATTTCTTAGCATTATCCCAAGCACCACCAGCATTATTTTGGAAAATTGCCCACATCACACCAGAAACACAAACGCCAGCCATATATCCTCCAAGAGGTTCTGCACCAAACAACAGTCCAATGATAATAGGTGTGATTATAGTAATTAGTCCTGGAATAAGCATTTCTTTAAGGGCAGCTTTTGTAGAAATATCAACACATTTTGCATATTCTGGCTTACCTTTTCCTTCTAAAATTCCAGGAATTTCTTTGAATTGACGGCGTACCTCATATACCATTTCCATAGCTGCTTTTCCAACAGACTGCATGGCAAGAGCCGAAAATACTACAGGAATCATCCCTCCAACAAAAAGCATCGCTAAAACATCTGCCTTAAAAATATTAATGCCGTCAATACCGGTAAAGGTTACATAGGCCGCAAACAAAGCAAGTGCTGTAAGAGCAGCTGAGGCAATTGCAAATCCTTTACCCACTGCAGCGGTTGTGTTTCCAACAGAATCTAATATATCGGTTCTTTCACGAACTTCAGGATCCAATTCACTCATTTCGGCAACACCACCAGCGTTATCGGCAATGGGTCCAAATGCGTCAATAGCCAATTGCATGGCTGTTGTTGCCATCATGGCTGAAGCTGCAAGAGCAACCCCATAAAAACCAGCAAGTGCATATGAAGCAAAAATAGCTGCAGCAAAAAGGATTACAGAAAGGAATGTAGATTTCATACCTACAGCTAATCCTGCAATAATGTTTGTGGCTGCACCTGTAGAACTGTTTTGTACAATGTCCATAACAGGTTTTTTACCTAAAGAAGTGTAGTAGGAAGTCACCATTGAAATCAATGCCCCAACGGCAAGACCAATACATGCTGCCCAAAATACATTTATAGATGGAACGGCAACCACTCCTTCACCAAAAAATTTCATACTCAATGTTTCAGGAAGCATCCAATCAATGAAATAATAACTTGCCGCAAGAGTTAAAATAATAGCCACCCAGTTTCCAGTGTCAAGTGCCTTTTGCACTTGAGGTTCTTTGGCGTCATTACTTTTAATACGAATAAAAAAGGTTCCCACTATAGATGCTACAACACCAACTCCAGCTATTACCAATGGAAGTAAAATAGGTCCCATTCCATTAAATTCAGTTAATGCATTTCCTGCGTCCAGCATGTCTTTAATTACATAATTCCCAAGAACCATTGCGGCCAATACAGTTGCCACATACGATCCAAATAAATCAGCTCCCATTCCAGCAACATCACCCACATTATCACCTACATTATCTGCAATAGTAGCAGGGTTTCGTGGATCATCTTCTGGAATTCCAGCTTCTACTTTTCCTACTAAGTCAGCACCTACATCGGCCGCTTTAGTGTAAATACCGCCACCAACGCGGGCAAACAATGCAATAGATTCTGCACCCAATGAAAATCCAGCAAGAGTTTCTAAAACAATCGTCATTTGAGTGTAAAAGTTACCCCCTTCAATGATGAATTTACCAATGAAAAACAAAAACAATAAACTCAATCCAAGTACTGCAAGTCCTGCGACACCAAGCCCCATAACAGTTCCTCCACCAAAAGATACTTTTAGAGCATTAGGCAAGCTGGTTTTTGCAGCTTCAGCCGTACGCGAATTGGCATCTGTTGCAATACGCATACCAATATTACCAGCAAAACCACTAAATATCGCACCTAAAATAAAAGCGGGTACGATCATCCAGTGCGTTGAGGGAACTAGGGTGGAAATAAAATACAGTGCTACGGATGCTGCCAAAACAAAAACGAATAATAATCGGTATTCAGCACTTAAAAATGCTAAAGCGCCTTCTTTGATGGCATTCGAGATTTCTTGCATTTTTGCATCTCCTGAGGATTGTTTACGAACCCATTGTGCTTTAAACAGCATTACGATTAAGCCAATTAAAGCCAAGGCCACCGGAAGATAGAAAATGAATGATGTCATAGTTATGTAGTATAGTTTAGTTTAGTACTTTTTTGACTGCGCGAATAACATCTTCGTAATTCGGCAACCATTCCTGCAGCAAAACTGGAGAGTATGGTGCAGGAGTATCAGCGGTATTGATTTTTTGGATAGGAGCATCTAAATAATCAAAAATCTGATTTTGTATTTGATATGTTATTTCGGTTGATACGTTCCCAAAGGGCCACGCTTCCTCCAAAATAACAAGTCGGTTGGTTTTTTTAACAGACGCTATAATAGCATCCATATCTAATGGACGAACTGTACGCAAATCAATAAGCTCGCAAGAAATATTTTCTTTTTCCAATGCATCTGCAGCTTTTTGAGCTTCTTTAAATATCTTCCCAAAAGAAACCACAGTAACATCCGAACCTTGCCTTTTAACATCGGCAACACCAATAGGTAATACGTATTCACCTTCTGGAACTTCTCCTTTGTCGCCATACATTTGCTCAGATTCCATAAAAATAACAGGATCATTATCGCGAATAGCCGCTTTTAATAATCCTTTAGCGTCATACGGATTTGAAGGCACAATTACCTTTAAACCAGGACAATTAGCATACCAGCTTTCAAATGCTTGAGAGTGAGTGGCTGCAAGTTGACCTGCAGAAGCGGTTGGGCCTCTGAATACAATTGGGCATGGAAATTGACCACCAGACATTTGACGGATTTTTGCCGCATTGTTAATAATTTGATCGATTCCTACAAGGGCAAAGTTAAAGGTCATAAACTCGATAATAGGACGATTCCCAGTCATGGTAGAACCAACACCAATACCAGCAAAACCAAGTTCAGAAATAGGAGTGTCAATGACTCTTTTTTCGCCAAATTCATCAAGCATTCCTTTTGAGGCTTTGTAAGCACCGTTATACTCGGCAACTTCCTCTCCCATCAAGTAAATGCTCTCATCTCGGCGCATCTCTTCAGACATTGCCTCACAAATTGCTTCTCTGAATTGTATTGTTCTCATAGCTGGTTTAAGTGGCGCAAAAGTAGCAATAAAATGTCCAATCGCAAAAGAGTTTCGTTTATTATGCGCGCATAATAAATTTAATTTTTTTGTACCTTTGTTGAAAATCATTTTATCATGAATATTTTAGTGTGTATAAGTCACGTCCCAGACACTACATCCAAAATAAATTTTAAGGACAACGATACTGCTTTCGATACTAGCGGTGTACAGTATATTATCAATCCCAATGATGAATTTGGACTCACACGAGCCATCTGGCTAAAAGAAAAACAAGGAGCTCAAATTCACGTAATTCATGTTGGCACAGCTGCTGCTGATGCAACCCTCAGAAAATGCTTGGCTATTGGCGCAGATAAAGCATTTAGAGTTGATACTGTAGCCATTGATGGATTTTCAGTGGCGCAAGAACTAGCTGCATTTGTGGAGGAAAACCCTTATGACTTAATTATCACAGGTCGTGAATCCATAGATTACA
Organism: Flavobacteriaceae bacterium; assembly: GCA_038124405.1. Taxonomy (GTDB): domain Bacteria; phylum Bacteroidota; class Bacteroidia; order Flavobacteriales; family Flavobacteriaceae; genus UBA7446. Next base: position 13,842 of record JAYPBW010000030.1, read on the forward strand.
ACGGCGCAATGGTGCCTGGAATGCTAGCTACTTTACTTGATATTCCTTTTGTTACCAATTGTGTAGGGTTAGTAATTGAGGGGACAACTGCTATTGCTGAACGTGAAATTGATGGAGGTAGAGAAAAGTTAAAAGCCTCGTTGCCAATGGTGATTGGAGGTCAAAAAGGACTGGTTGAAGAGTCTGACTTACGCATTCCAAACATGCGTGGTATAATGCAAGCAAGGCAAAAACCATTCGATGTTGTTCCTGCCCAGCAAAATAAAGCACTCACACAAGAAGCTGCGTTTGAAAAACCAGCACCTAAAGCAGAAGTGAAATTAGTTCCTGTCGATGATATAGATCAACTTATTGATTTATTACACAAAGAAGCCAACGTTATTTAACCTAAAAATTATGTCTGTACTTATTATTGCCGAATCGGAAAACAATACGTTAAAAAGAAATGCAAGTGAAATCGCTTCTTATGGAGTGGCATTTGCAGCTAAATTAAATATTAGTTGTACTGCCATTACTTTCCATGCCGAAAACGCAGATACATTGGGCCAATATGGTGTTTCGCATGTGGCTCAAGTAACTAATGTACCCAAACACTTTGATGCTCATGCTTATGCAGGTGCGGTTGCTAGCTATGCTAAAAATTGCAACGCAACGCATTTAATCATAGGAACTAGCGCTGATGCTAAATTTATGGCGCCAATTATAGCGGCAAAACTTCATGCCGCCTATGCATCAAATGTTGTGGCTTTGCCAGAAGAGGTCAGTCCGTTAACTGTAAAGCGCAGCGCATTTACCAACAAGGCTTTTGCTTTCACACAACTTAACGCTGAGATTGTACTTATTGGAGTTGGTAATAATGCTTTTGGAACAGTAGAAAATAATGTTTCCTGCAAGGTGGAAACTATTGAATTAGAGGGTATCACTTCAAACTTAGAACAATTGTCTATTGAAAAAGTTACAGGAAAAGCTACAATTGCCGATGCCGATGTGGTAGTTTCGGGTGGAAGAGGTTTGAAAGGGCCTGAAAATTGGCATTTAATTGAAGATTTAGCCGAAGTTTTAGATGCTGCTACAGCCTGCTCTAAACCTGTGTCCGACATGGGTTGGCGTCCTCATGACGAACACGTTGGACAAACGGGCAAGCCTGTTTCTACAAATCTTTACATTGCGATTGGAATTTCTGGCGCAATTCAACACTTGGCTGGCGTAAATTCATCTAAGGTCAAGGTCGTTATCAACAATGATCCGGATGCCCCTTTCTTTAAAGCCGCAGACTATGGTGTAGTTGGAGATGCCTTTGAAGTAATACCTAAACTAACCGAAAAGTTAAAAGCATTCAAAGCACAAGCATAACCAACGTTTTTTGTACTTTTAAGCACTCACTTGCAAGTGCCTATCTATGAGTCTTATACAACTTCGTGTCAATCGAATATCATACAGTCAAAATCAGAGCGGTGCCTACGCCATGATTTTAGACGAGGTTGACGGCAAACGAAAGTTACCTGTAGTTATTGGTGAATTTGAGGCGCAATCTATAGCTGTTGCGCTAGACAAAGACATCAAGCCTCATCGTCCATTTACACACGATTTGTTTAAAAATTTCGCCTATCGGTTTGATATCGCAATTAAGCGCGTAATCATTACAAAACTTGTTGACGGTGTATTTTACTCAAGTCTTATTTGCGAACGTGATAAAATTGAAGAAATTATTGATTCACGAACTTCAGATGCCATTTCTTTGGCTTTGCGCTTTAAGGCGCCTATATATACTCACGAAAGTGTTCTTGATAAAGCAGGTATAATTATTGAAAATGAAAAAAACACCGAAAAAGATGTTGGACTTGCAGATCTTTCTTCTGAAAGTAATTATTCCGATTTATCTGTGGAAGAATTGGAGCGTGAGATTAAAAAAGCTGTAAAAAAAGAAGACTACGAAATGGCCGCTCGGCTGAGAGATGAAATTTCTAATCGGGAAAACGACGCAAACCAATGAATTTATTTTATGCAACCGCCCTTGAGTCTATTCAAGCACATCAAGGCATTACCCTAACTGGAGTCTTGCAGGGCGGGCTTGGAATATTAGCCTTACTACTGCTTGCATATGTGTTCAGCGCCAACAAAAAAGCAATTCCTTGGCGTACCGTTGGCTTTGGACTAGCGCTACAGTTGGTTTTAGCCCTTTGCATTTTAAAAATTGGATGGGTGCAACGTATTTTCAATGCAGTTGGTCAAGTATTTGTAAGCATTTTGGACTTTACAGCAGCAGGTAGCACTTTTCTTTTTGGCGATTTAATGAACACCGATAGTTATGGATTTATTTTTGTGTTTCAGATTTTACCAACTATCATCTTTTTTGCAGCCTTAACATCCTTGTTGTTTTACTTGGGCGTGTTACAGTTTTTTGTAAAAGTTCTTGCTAAAGGAACCACCAAGTTGCTAAATATTTCGGGCGCTGAAAGCTTATCTGTTATCGGAAATGTCTTTTTGGGTCAAACGGAAGCTCCGTTACTTATCAAAGCGTATTTACCCAAAATGAATCGCTCTGAAATTTTATTGGTTATGATTGGAGGCATGGCTACAGTAGCTGGTGGTGTGCTTGCAGCTTATATCGGTTTTTTGGGAGGTGACGATCCAGAGTTACGATTGGCTTTTGCCAAACACTTACTTGCTGCATCAGTTATGGCAGCACCAGGGGCGATTGTAATCTCAAAAATACTTTTCCCACAAACCGATTCTATAAACAAAGAAACCACTGTCTCAACCCAAGACGTGGGGAGTAATCCGTTGGATGCCATTGCGAATGGCACTTTAGAAGGTGTAAAATTGGCGGCAAATATTGGAGGAATGCTTCTCGTTTTTATAGCATTAATTGCCATGGGAAATGGAATTCTGTTTCAGGTTGGTGAGTTTACAACACTAAATGAATGGTTTGCAAGTTGGTCGCCATATGAATCCCTTTCTATTGAATCCATATTAGGAACGTTATTTGCTCCTCTAATGTGGCTGATTGGTGTTCCGTGGGCCGATTTGTTACCCATGGGACAACTTTTAGGAATCAAATTGGCAGCAAGCGAATTTGTTGGGTATATTCAATTAGCAGAGTTAAAAAACAGTGCGAGTGAAATTCATTTTACGTATCAAAAATCGGTAGTAATGGCAACATACATGCTTTGCGGGTTTGCTAACTTTGCTTCCATTGGAATACAAATTGGAGGTATTGGTGGATTG
>JAYPBW010000031.1:0-3563 GCA_038124405.1 Flavobacteriaceae bacterium
ATTCTGAAGGGTTTTCTGCAAGTATGCTAAAGGTTGTTTCATAATATCCTCGCCTTACACGCTTCACTTTAGCCATTACAATGGGAACATTAAATCTTTTCCCAAGTCGTTCTGCACCAGTAAAAACAGGTACTTCATGTCCGAAAAAATCAAGATAGTAGCTCTTGCTTTTTCGTTGTGGTGACTGATCGCTCGCAAATCCAATCATGCTTAATGTATTTGCATTTTGCATTGCTGAAAATTCTTCAGCAAACTTTTTTCTTGAGATTAAATCAGAGCCATGTAAAGAACGAATTTTCTTTATGTAGTTATCGAAATAACGATTTTGTAAAGGAGCATATATTCCAGCGGGTTTATGAGAAACATAATACCCTAAGGCCAGTAACCACTCAAAGTTTGCATAATGTCCTGTCATTACAAAAACCGACTTGCCTTTTTTTGCGAAACTTTCGACAAGTTCTGGATTGGTGACAGTTAGTCTTTTTACCATTTGCTTTTTAGACATTCCACGAACCTTTATTGCCTCTAGAAATAGATCGCAAAAAAAACGATAAAAACCCTTTTCAATTTTTTTTAACTCGCGGTTGTCGTTTGCCAAGCCCGAGAGTGATATATTTTTTCGCACTACCTTTTTTCGGTACCCAAAAACATAATAAACCAGTACAAATAAGAAATCGGACAACTTATATAGAAACCAAAACGGAAGTTTTGATACTAAAAAAAGAAAAGGAGCAACTAAAAGATATATGAATCTATCCATTAAATGGTTTATGAAGCATATTTATAAAGAAGTATTAAAGAAGTTCTTCTAGTAAAGGAAGAAAATCTGTGGCATGACGTTCTTTAGCTATTACATTTCCGCTTTCATCTAATAGGAATAACTGCGGAATAGATGTAACACCATACTGCGCTGCAATGGGATCGTCCCAGCGCATTAAATTCGATACATGATCCCAATTCAATTTATCATTGTCAATGGCTTTTTTCCAACTTTTCTCATCTTTATCTAAAGAAACACTAAAAATAGAAAGTCCCTTTTCTTTAAAAGAATTGTGTACTTTAACCAAGTTTGGGCTGTCTACTCTACATGGCCCGCACCAAGAAGCCCAAAAATCTAAAATGGTATATTTCCCTAATGAAGTATAAAGATCTTGAGAAGTTCCATTTACATTTGGTGCCATAAAATCTGGCGCAATGTCTCCAACACTTACTCCTTCTTTGTCTTCATCTGAACGTTCTATTTCTTCTTTTTTGGGATATAGTACATCGTTAATTTTGATTCCAGATTTAGTTTTCTTTACAGATTTGTTCATAGCATCAAAAAGAGTAATAGCCTCTTCTTTGCTAATTCCGCTATTGATAACTAGTTGTTCTAAGATAAGTGCCGATACAAAAGAATCAGCATTACTTTTAATAAAGCCAACTTGAAAATCTGTAAACTTTGTTTGCATTTCAGAAAGTTGCTCTTGCAAGTCAACAAACGACAGGCTGTCTCTCGAAATCATTGCATTGCGCATTTCGTTTTGAATGCTAAATAAATCTTCAATGATTGGAGTAGATTCATTTATATAGCGTCTAAAGTCTTTATTAGATTTAGTGCCGGATGCTTTTGAAGAGCGGATACTGTCTTTGTAAATTTCAACAGAAATTTTTCCTGGCTCAATCACAACAGGAACAACATCTCTATTGCCTTCAAGAAGCAAAAAATGCATTTCGGGAACTTCAATAGAGTTGGTATATGAAGCAATACCATTTTTAATGTAAAGGGTGTCTAATGTTTGAGGCTGGTTGTTATCATCAAGAACAATAAGGTAAAGGCTATTGTCATCATCAACATCGGCTGTAACATTTAATGTATAATCTGTTGAATTGCATGAAGCCAAAATAAATATGGTTGCTAAAAAAAGGAGTTGACGCATATTTTTAAAATTTGAACAAAATTAGCAAAAAGAAATGTCTTCTTACTAACTTCAATGCATTCTAACAATTGAGATTTAATTTCAGCTCTTCAAATACTATTTATATTCGTATTTTTGACAAAATTCATTTTAGATGGCTGGAAATAACTTCGGAAAAATCTTTACACTTACAACTTATGGTGAATCTCATGGACCTGCGCTTGGTGGAGTCATTGATGGGTGTCCAGCAGGAGTATCAATTGATATTGATGAAATTCAAAACGATTTAAACAGAAGAAAACCTGGACAATCGGCCATTGTAACGCAGCGTAAAGAACCAGACACAGTTGAAATCTATTCTGGTGTTTTTGAAGGTAAATCTACAGGTACACCCATCGGATTTGTTATTCACAACACAAATCAAAAATCAAAAGATTACAGCCATATAAAAGATAGTTATCGACCTTCTCATGCCGATTATGTTTACGATCACAAATATGGTTTTCGTGATTACAGGGGTGGTGGTCGAAGCTCAGCAAGAGAAACCGCTGCACGTGTTGTTGCAGGAAGTATTGCTAAGCAACTTATAGCTCCTGTCAAAATTCAAGCATTTGTTTCTGCAGTTGGAGATTTAGCCCTTCCCAATCCAGAGTCTCTTTCTGATTTTTCTGAAATTGAAAAAAATCCTGTTCGCTGCCCAGATCCCCAAATGGCTGCAAAAATGGAAACCTATATCAAGCAAGTTAGAAAAGATGGCGACACCGTAGGTGGTGTGATTACGTGTTTGGCAAAAAATGTTCCCGTAGGCCTAGGTGAACCAGTTTTTGATAAATTACACGCTGTGCTAGGGCAAGCGATGTTATCCATAAACGCTGTTAAGGGATTTGAATACGGAAGCGGATTCGCAGGAGCAGCACTTCGTGGGAGCGCACATAACGACTTATATAATCAAGACGGAACTACTAAAACTAATAACTCTGGTGGTGTACAAGGGGGTATTAGTAATGGTATGGACATTTACTTTAACGTTGCGTTTAAACCTGTTGCCACCATAATGCAATCACAAGAAACTATTGATAAAAAAGGGGATGCTGTAACCATGGAAGGAAAAGGTCGACATGACCCTTGTGTTGTGCCCAGAGCAGTGCCTATTGTTGAGGCAATGACCGCATTGGTTTTGGCAGATTTCACTCTTCGAAACAAAAACTCCAAATTATAATATGAAAAAATTAGCCCTGCATTGGCAGATAGTATTAGGAATGGTTGCTGGTGTTGCCTTTGGATTGCTTTGTAGCCAATTTGAATGGGGAAAACAATTTGTAGTAGATTGGATAAAACCTTTTGGAACTATCTTTATTAATGCATTAAAGCTAATTGCAGTCCCCTTAATACTTGCCTCCCTTATTAAAGGCGTATCAGATCTTAAAAACATTGCGCAGCTTTCTAGTATGGGTGGTCGTACTATTGGTTTGTATTTACTCACAACCCTTACAGCAGTTACTATTGGCCTTACAGTAGTTAATGTTATAAAGCCGGGAAATACACTTACAGATGAAACTAGAACAGAACTTCTTGCAGCGTATGCTTCCGATGCAGCAGCGAAACAATCTGTTGCTGCAGCTCAAAAAGAAGCAGGGCCTTTACAAGCCTTAGTAGATTTGGTTC
>JAYPBW010000031.1:3573-10232 GCA_038124405.1 Flavobacteriaceae bacterium
AGTTAATTGACCTTATTATGATCGCTGCTCCTTATGGTGTTTTTGCTCTTCTAGCAGCCCTTGTTGCTGAAGCACCTTCGGCTGACTTATTTAGAGCACTTGGCTTGTATGCAATGACGGTATTAATTGGGCTTATTGCCATGTTGCTTTTCTATCTTATTCTGGTGCGAGTTTTTACACGCAAAAAGGTCGGGTTTTTCCTAAAAGGAATTTCACCTGCTCAACTATTGGCTTTCTCAACCAGTTCTTCTGCTGCAACACTTCCTGTTACCATGGAGCGTGTTCATGAACACTTGGGAGTAGAAGAGGAAGTAAGCAGTTTTGTTCTTCCAATAGGTGCAACAATAAATATGGACGGAACAAGTTTATACCAAGCCGTTGCGGCAGTATTTATTGCGCAAGCATTTGGTATGGACTTAAGTCTATCGGCGCAGCTTGGTATCATTGCAACTGCTACATTAGCATCAATTGGTTCTGCTGCTGTTCCAGGTGCTGGAATGGTTATGTTAGTAATTGTTTTAGCACAAGCGGGAATTCCAGAAGCCGGATTAGCACTCATTTTTGCCGTAGACAGACCTCTAGATATGTGTCGCACATCAGTAAACGTAACTGGAGACGCATCGGTATCAATGTTGGTGGCAAAATGGCTTGGAAAACTTGGGACACCAAAAGTCAAAAACTGGGGATGATAATTACCCTAAAAAATAAATCTATCTCTATACAGCTGGTCTAATGAGCAGTGTATCGACTTAAAAAAAGTTTTTCTGTTTGCTGCTACTATTCTATACAACAACTTTTGAAAAACAGAAGGTGTTAGCGTAAAGAAAATTCGTGTCCAACGCAGTTTGGGAAGACGCTCAATTATATACCGAACAGCAATGTGTTCTGTTAACACCTGTTTATTGGGTAATATCAGTGCTACTGTGTTATTTGAAAGATTCTGTTTTTTTGAAAATGAATTTTCAAAATGAGTGAATTTGAAATGGGATTTAATGTCGTATTTTAGAACTAATCGTATTGATTTACTGCAAAGTAAACATTGGTTGTCATATACTATAATAGCCTGATTCACTTGGCTGCCTTTTTAACCAGCTCTAGACCTTCTACATTTACTTGAGTGGTAAAAACACCATAATTGACAATGGCTTTTTTCTTTTCTAGTGCATCAATTGTGCCTACGGCTTTTCCGTCAAAAAGTCGAACACTATCACCAACATGAAATGTAACCCTAGGGCGATTTGTCTTTACAGACTCTTTTTGAGGTTTTTTCTTCTTTTCTTCCCTTACTACTTCTACTTTTTCGGCTACTTCTTTTTTCAGTTCTTTTTTCTCTTTTTGTTCTTTTCGGTGTTGGGCGGCCGATTTTCGTTTTCTTTTAGCATTTTCAGTTTCAACAATGCGAAGCAAGTCAGCAATTAGAGGGCGTTTTTTATTGGTTATAAAAAAACGTTCAGCAGCATCATTGACTTTATTTCCTAATACAATCATGCGTTGTTCTTGATCGAACAGCTCTTGATAGCGCTCAAGCTTTAGCTTAATTTTAGCATTAAGCGTTTCAAGTTTTTCATTTTCCTTTTTGTTTTTTATTGAAGCTTCTTGAAGTTCTTTTGACGTTTTACTCATACTAGCACGCTCTTTTTGCAGCTTTGCTATGCTTGCATCAAATCGAACTTTTCCGCGCTCTATTTTCTTTTTAGCCCTATTAATAATACTGTACGGAATGCCATTTTTCTCTGCGACCTCAAAAGTGAATGAACTCCCTGCTTCACCTGTTACTAAGTGGAATGTGGGTTGTAAACTTTTCCCATCAAATTGCATGTTGGCATTTGTCATGTAAGGAAGTTCATTTGCCAATAATTTCAGGTTTGAATAGTGTGTAGTAATGGTGCCAAAAGATTCACGTTCATAAAAAACTTCAAGGAATATTTCGGCTAATGCACCACCTAATTCTGGATCTGATCCAGTACCAAATTCGTCAATTAAAAACAGTGTTTTTGCATCACATTTTTTTAAAAAACGTTGCATGTTTTTTAACCTGTAACTGTAGGTGCTCAGTTCATTTTCAATAGACTGATTATCTCCAATATCAGTTAATATTTTTTCAAATACACCCACATGGCTTTGCTCACTTACTGGAATTAAAAACCCGCTTTGCAGCATAAGCTGAAGTAAACCTATTGTTTTTAAGGTTATACTTTTTCCTCCCGCATTTGGACCCGAAATAACCATAATACGATTTTCTGCATGCAAATGAATATCTTGAGGATAGGTTGTGTTCTTTTTCTTTTGATTACTTAAATAGAGTAGGGGATGGTACGCTTTTTTTAATTCTATTTCTTGGTTTTCTGTTAGAATGGGCAATACCCCATCCATATCTCTGGCGTAATAGGCTTTGGCTGCATGTAAGTCTATAAGAGTTAAAAACTCAGTAAACTGATTAAATTCATCTGCAAACGGGCGCATAAAGTCTGTAAGAGAACGTAAAATAGCATCCACTTCCTCCTTTTCATCATAAATAAGATTTTGTAATTCTTGAGTGTATTGCAAGGTCGTTTCGGGTTCGATGTAAACAATACTGCCTGTTTTGCTGCTTCCATGTATAACTCCTTTAACTTTGCGCCGGTACATAGATTTTACAGCCAACACACGTCTGTTTCCAATTACAGTTTCTCTAATCTCATCTAAAAAACCTGATTCTTGATATCGGCTGAGCGCCGAACCAAAACTTTGACTGATTTTAGAACGGACACCATTCATTTGCCTTCTAATGCTAAATAATTTGTCAGATGCTCTGTCTTTTATTTCGCCAAACTTATCAATGATTCTATGTATCTCGATAGGAATTTCCTTTAAAGGAACTTGACCTTTAGCTGCTTCAAAAAGAGTTGGATACAGGTCTTTTTTCTTCTTTAAAAAACTAAGCATGGTATTTGCCGTTTCTGTCAGAAGTAGTAATTTTCTAAATCCCTCAACTTCAATATGACTATTTTTAATAGCTAGTAATGAGATTTCTTGGGTAACCACTTCAAATCCATGATTAGGAATTGCTTTTTCCTCACTCAATGACAAAGAATATTCGTTTGTTCGGAGTAGGGAAGACTTCACTTCTGTTCTACTTGAAGAAGGCAACGTGGAAAGCATCTGTTCTTTTCCAGATTCTGTTGAACATCGAAGCGCAGCTTGTTCTAAAACAAGACCAAACTCTAGATCATCTAATGTTTTTTGCGCAATCTTTTTCATTTTTTCATGAGGTGTTCCAATCAATTTTTTACCTTGAAGCACTGCAAAAATAGTTTTTTTCATGAAGGTTAGATTGGTAAAATCTTGGCAAGATCAATTATCTGATCAATTTCAGTTGCCTTATTTTGAGGCGCTTACTCAATTTGTGAGAAAAGAATATCAACAATTTCGTTGTTATCCGCCTGGAAAAGAATTATTCAATGCTTTGGATTTGTGCCCATTCGACGATGTTAAAGTTGTGATCTTGGGACAAGATCCTTATCATGGTTTTGGGCAAGCGCACGGGCTCTGTTTTTCTGTTCTTGAGGGTGTTTCACATCCACCATCTTTGCTTAATATTTTTAAGGAATTAGAACAGGATACAGGAAAACCATACCCAACTAGCGGAAATCTTAGTCATTGGGCGCAGCAAGGAGTGCTGTTGCTAAATGCCACTCTTAGTGTTCGAGAAGGGCAAGCAGGTAGTCATCAAAATAAAGGTTGGGAGTTCTTTACTGATGCTATTATTACTGCTTTGTCTACCAATAAACAAGGAGTTGTCTTTATGCTTTGGGGCAATTATGCCAAGAAAAAAGGAAAACATATAGACAGAACGAAGCATCTGATTTTAGAATCGGGGCATCCTTCACCTTTAAGCGCAAATAGGGGATTATGGTTTGGCAATAAGCACTTTAGCAAAGCCAATGCGTATTTAGCAAAACACGGTTTTCCTACAATTTCTTGGTAGCTTATTTCTTTCTAAACGTAACATTGCATATTGTAGGCGAAACCACATTGTTTTTTGCCAACGGTGGCGTGGTTATAATTGTTATTTGCTCTTTTGGGTTAGTATCCTTATTTGCTGAAGTATAGGTCTCACCGCTATCTGTACCTGCATCATATACATGTGGATTTATTGTTTTTTCGGTTACAAACTCTCCTTTTTCTTCAAGAAGCATCACATTCACGCAGGCTATGTACCAGTCTGGACTAGGAGCCAGCATGGTAGCAAGAGTAACGGAAGGAAATTCTGTTGTTACTTCTACATCAAAAGAAACAATGCCTGAACCCCCAGAGTTTTCGCTTTCAACATATGTTTTAAGCCCCTCATCTTTGTTGATTCGCATTTTCAGTTCATCAACTAAAGTGCCCGTTATTCCATCTTCAGCCATTTGTTCTATTTCATCTGAAGCTATTGTTCCAGGAGTGAATAAAGAATTTTCCCTTTTATGCACCCAACCCACAATTGGTGAAAAATGTGGATTCGAGGGGTAATCTGTTGGAAATACTAAAGGATCCCAACTAAAAGCAAATGTAACAGTGTAGGTTTCCGATTTGTTAAAGGGAATAATTTCAGCGTCATCACGTGTTTTACACGACAATAGCAGCAATATCAATAGCAATAGGGTAGGTAATTTCATAATTTGGGTTTTGATGGTTAAGACACAATTGATGTGCCAAAAGTTTAGGTTTCACCAGCTTTTAACAAAAGTACACTTGCAAGGCCGCCCGCGCCAGCAATACTAGCTATTCCTGTAGATTGGGTTTCTAATAGGGAATAAAACAAGTGTACTGCCAATATGGCTCCAGAAGCCCCAATAGGATGACCTCTTGAAATAGCGCCTCCGTGCGGATTCACTTTTGCATGGGTTAACTCAGTTAATTGTGCACACAAAATAGCCTGTGTTGCGTATGCTTCCATAATCTCAAAGTGTCTGATAGCATCCAAAGAAAGGTTGTTTTGATCGCAAATTTTATGCATAGCCTTAACAGGAAGAATTGGAAATTCTTTAGGATTACCCCCTAGTGTAAAGCCATCAACTATTTCAATAAAATGTTTTGGTTGGTGTTTTTTTAAAAATGACTCGGAAGCTACGGCTACAAATGCTGCCGCATCAGCTTTTGGTGCTGTGTTGCATGGATGCGAATGCCCATACCTGTCTTTTGCTTTATTAAACATTTCCCATGTGATGTTTCGCACAAAAGGATCGATGTGGTCTTCTGAATGTATTGGAACAATTTCTTTAGTAATTACAGCTTTATTTTGAATGGATTTATGATGACTTTTTCGAACCCATTCAAACTCATCCTTATCTGTTATTTGATATTTTTTTTTAAATGCCACAAGGGCTTCGCCAAGTGGAACACTAGGGTTGTCATTGGGGTAAAATGGAACTCGATCACAGTGGGTTGGAGTGTCGTTCCAATGCGATTTGTAGTGACGCTCGGGACGCAATGAATGGGATTCTGCACCACCCGCGATTATCAAATTCGATTCACCATTTTTAATTCGATTCGTTGCTTGGATGATAGCATCGAGTCCGCCTACACATTGACGATCGAAAGAAGTGCCTAGCACGTGAGGCTCAAAACCTGATTTTAATGCACACATGCGTGCCAAATTACCTCCTCCAGCTAGTGCATTTGAAACGATTACATCATCAACTTTATTTTTGGATATATCAGCTTTTTTAAGCACTGCAGTTATTACTTTAGTCGCCATTTCATCTACAGGAATGTCTTTTAAGCACCCTCCTTTTGGAGCAACAGTAGTGCGTCCTGCAGAAATCAAAAAGGCCTTACGTTGCTTCATAATAGATTTTCCAAAGCTTTTACGTCTACTTTGCCACTTTGTAGTGTGGGCCAAGTGTTACAAAGTACTCTTTTTTTTGCAACACCTTGCGTCCCAAGTGTTTGAAGCGCTTTTCTTTTGAGTAATTTCCATGTCATGTCATTAATTTGTTGAGTAGTCACCAGCACAAGATGATGTTCTTTATTATGACTAGATATAGGAATTAATGCTAGTGTTTCTACACTAAGAGTGTCTTTATACCATTGTTCTAAAGAGTCAAGATCTATGTTGTGACCACTAATTGAAATTTGACGACCATTTCTTCCCACAAAATACAGCTGATTATCATCGGAAACAAAACCTCTATCATGAGTGCAGATATATCCATTTAATTGATTTATTTTCAATGACTTATCAATATAATTTGAAAAGATTTGATTGCTTTTAATCCACAGGTTTCCCGTAGTGTAATGCGCTACTGGTTGTTTGTCATCATCCAAAACTAGGGTTGAAACATTTTCACAAATACGACCTACACTTTCTGTGGTATTTTTTGGGTCTTTAACACTAATAAAGCTTGTTTCTGAGGTGCCGTAAAATGAATAAATTAAAGCATTTGGAAAAACATGTTGCAACATTCTTCTTTGTTTGGTAGAAAAATGCGCCCCGCCAACAAATATAAAACGAATGTTATGTGTAGGAGAAAATTGGCGCTGCCCATGTGCCTTTATCAAGAATGCTGCATGTAGAGGTGTAATCCAAAGTATGTATTCTTCTTTTGGATTAATTGAGTGAAACCATCTCAAGTCTTCAGTCGGAATTAAAAGAGGTTCTTTTTCTCTGAATAGCGATTCCGTCACACCAAAAA
>JAYPBW010000031.1:10242-12165 GCA_038124405.1 Flavobacteriaceae bacterium
GAGATAGGGAATAGGGTAGTGATCCTATAATAATACTTCTTAGGTCAGATTGGTCATTTAAATATCGACTTACCAGAGAAAAACTTTCTTTCCAACTTGCCAATGTTCGAATAATTCCTTTTTGGTTGTTTTTTGTTCCACTAGAAAAACAAAGAATAGAAGGAGACTCTACATCATGGGCAAAACGAAATATACCGCCAATAGCAGTAGGCAAAAGGGGTAAGTTGAGTGCTTTTTTGATAGATGTTGATACGCAACCGATGCTGTAACCGCTTTCTAATAGTGCTAGCGCGTGAGTGAAGAAAAGTTTATTTTGTGTTTGGTCAAACACAATAAACTCCGCTAAGGGATTAGAAACAGTATTCTGAAGTGAATCGAGTGTTGACATCTGATTATCCGCCAACGCGTTTAACTACATGGCCTTCTTTTTTAAGGAAATCCATCACTTTATCACGAGCATTTCCTTGAATAATAATCTCATCATCCTTACTACTTCCACCTACGCCACAGTGTTGTTTCAGGCGTTTTGCTAATACTTTTAATTCATCAGGTGTGCCATTAAATCCTTTTATAATGGTAACGGTTTTGCCCCCACGGCCTTTTGTGCTAAAATGGGCTTCTAAATACTGTTTAGACCCTCCTTTTGTTTCGTTACGCTTTTCGGGAACGTAAGCGCCTTCTGCCTCTGGAAACAGTTTTTTCAGATCGGAAAGGTCGTTAAGCTTTGCCATCAGTGTTTAAGTAATCCAAGATCTATGAGTCGTTCACGTAAAAAATCACCAGCGGTAATATCATCAAACTGTTTTGGGTTTTCTTTAGAAACACAATGCGACAACACATCCAAAGGCATGGTCGCTACAGGATGCATAAAAAACGGTATTGAATAACGTGAAGTTCCCCAAAGTGATTGAGGCGGATTTACTACTCGGTGTATGGTGGATTTTAGGGCGTTATTTGTATGTCTAGAAAGCATATCGCCTACATTTACCATAAGTTCGTTTTCTCCCGCAATGGCATCAATCCATTCGTTATTCTTATTGAGTACTTGCAATCCTTTTCCATGCGCACCCATGAGAAGTGTAATCAAATTGATGTCGCCATGTGCTGCCGCACGTTCTGCTTTTTTTGGTGCGGTTTGGATAGGAGGGTAGTGAATGGGGCGTAAAATGCTATTTCCTGTTGCAACAAATGCATCAAAATAATGTTCATCAAGACCCAAGTACAATGCTATGGCCTGTAAAAGCACCATGCCTGTTTTTTCGAGGGCCTGATATGTAGCTTTTCCAATTTCATTAAAAGCTGGAATTTCTTCAACCATTACATTTGGCGGATAATGTTCTTGCAATTCCTTCGGAACCACAGCATACTGTCCAAAATGCCAAAACTCTTTGAGATCACCTTCCTTTTTTCCTTTTGCATGTTCTTTTCCGAACGAAGTGTATCCACGTTGTCCTCCAAGACCTTCGATTTCATACTTCTTTTTTGTGGTCTCAGGCAAATCAAAAAAAGATTTGATTTGCGCATATAGATTATTGGTGAGCTCTTGTGTAAGGTAATGGCCCGAAACCGCAACAAAGCCAATTTCTTCGTAGGCACGACCCAAATCGGATACAAACTGTGCGCGTTGTTCGGGTGTACCAGAAGTAAATAATTGAAGGTCTAATGAAGGTATTGCATTCATACCTGCAAGATAGGCATTAGAACAAAATATTTGACAAAGCAGTGTATTGAAGTTTAAAGGCTTCTGCTACTTCCTGATTGGTAACATGACCTTTATACACATTAATGCCCTTTTTAAAATTATCGGGTAATGATTCTAATGGTTTGGTAACGAGTTCCATCAAATATGGAAAAGTTTTATTAGACAAGGCTGCAGTAGAAGTTCTAGGAACAGCACCCGGCATATTAGCTACGGCATAATGC
>JAYPBW010000031.1:12175-15327 GCA_038124405.1 Flavobacteriaceae bacterium
AACAGTGTAGGTCGGATTTTCGTGAGTGGTAGGTTGTGTAGTTTCAAAGCAACCTCCCTGATCAACAGCCACATCTACTAAAACGGAATGTGGTTTAAGTAGTTTCAGCATTTCTTTTGTAATTAGTTTTGGTGCTTTTGCACCTTTTACTAATACCGCTCCAATCACGGCATCTGCCTGGGGTAAGTGATGCACTATATTTTGTTTTGTAGCAATAACAGGGGTGATTTTACCATTAAAGTAAGCCCCAAGCTCTTCTAAACGATCTTCGTTTATATCAAACATATATACATCTGCGCCCATGCCAACCAGTACATCTGCGGCATTTGTGCCCACCACACCGCCTCCCAAAACCAATATTTTGGCTGGTGGAACACCCGTTACACCTCCTGTAAGAATTCCACTTCCACCTTGAGGTTTTTCTAAAAACTTTGCAGCTTGTTGGCCTGCTAATCTACCTGCTACCTCTGACATAGGGGTGAGCAAAGGTAATTTCCCGTCGTCATCTTCAATGGTTTCGTATGCAATACAAATGGCACCGCTTTGGCGCATGGCCATGGTTAAGGATTCGGATGCTGCAAAATGAAAATACGTAAATAGGGTGTGCTTGTCTGTAATAATATCGTATTCTTCTTTTAAAGGTTCTTTTACCTTAACAATTAAATTAGATTGTGCATATACTTCTTGAATAGAACCGACAATTTTCGCGCCAACGTCTTCATAATCTTTATCTGAAATTCCAGATCCAACTCCTGCATTCTGCTGGACTACAACATGGTGGTGTAGTGAAAGGGCTGCTACATGCTCGGGAAGTAGACTTACTCTAAACTCGTTGTTTTTTATTTCTTTAGGGATGCCAATAGTCATAGGTTAAATTATTTCGTAAAACGAAGGTATATATTTTGTTTGTATTGAGTAATAATTTAACATAATATAAATTATAAAGCAGTAGTGGTTTGTTAAAAAGTATATGAATAAGTTAGAAAATACACATAAAAGGTGTTTTATATGTGCGTAACTTTATATTAAAGTTTGTAGCGATGAATGACCGTCCTAACGACCTACTCAGAATACGCCCCGAAATAAAGAAACATCAAACGTTTGACACCATGTCTGACGAGGAACGTTTTCAAAATACAACTATTCGTCCGGTGTTAAAACTACAACACCCATTACTTGTAGAGGCTTTTATCAATTATGCCAACAAGCACAAAGGCGTGTTTTACGAACTTTCAATTGAAAAACGTTTACAGTACATTGAAAATGCTATTTGTAAGGACCAAAAACTTAGAAATTCAATTAAAGGAATGCTTATTGGGCAGTTTACAGTAGATGAATACCGTCATTACATTTCAAATTCTTCTAAACTAAACAAGCGCATGATGCATTTGGTTATTGCCAGACTTCAAGATCATGTGCAAATTTTGGTTCCTGAAACTGTTGCTAAAGCTGTTTAATCTTCTCATTTTATATAGCGCTCTATGTCTTTATGCTCTTCAGAATTTTTGGTGTAATCTTGTGTGCCAAAAATCCAATCTACTAGCCATTTCAACGGAATTGTAATCGCAAAATAAACCACTACTAAAAGTCCAATAAAAAAGAGAACGTCCATAAGATTTGGTTTTGCGTTAAATGTAATCATTTTATTGGTTATCCTATTTTTTTTACATTTATATGTTTGTTTTAGTGCGGTTTTTCTAAAAAATAAGTACATTTGAGTATAAAACAACATAACCATGAATACTAAATCATTAATCTTTTCAACCATAACCGGAACCGTAGCCTACTATCTTTTGGGGTGGTTATTCTACGGTATTATATTTCCAGGGCTATACCCTGAGCCTGAGCACATGCTTTTTATCCTTTTGGGGTCTATATTTTATGTGCTTGTATTTGCGCTTATCTATGTCCGTTGGGCAAACATCAGCACCTTTAAAACAGGCGCTGTTGCGGGACTTATACTAGGCTTGCTATTTAGTGTTAGCATGACCTTTTTTATGTCGGCTTCTAGCGGACTAGACCTTGAGCTTTTGGCAACTGAGGCCTTTATTGGGGCTGTTTCTACCGCCATTACAGGCGGTGTCATAGGTCTTACCATTGGTAAAACGCAATAAAAAAACCTTAAACCACTACAGTAAATGCCCAAGAAATTGGGCATTTTTTTTATCTTAGAATTTGAATTGACCCCAAATCAATTCTTTAGTTATAAGATAACCTGCTTAATTTCAGCTATATAGTATTGCTTTTGGGGTATGAACCGTGCTTTTGTACGCCTAAACCTACTTTGTTATGTCCCAAAATAATAATGATAACCCAACAGCTAAACTCGCAGCAGCAAATATGGCTGCAAAGGCGGTAATGTCTAACCCTAATATTGACACTACAACCACAAGAAGTACCGCTTTAAGCGCCCAACCTGTTAAATTCAATAAAAAACGGCGTAAAGTAGGGTCATACTTACTCTTATTCATAATATGCTCTATGCCTCGTAAGAGTTTTTTAAGCAACCAGTTTCCCACCACATAAATGAGGAGGGCTAAAATAATTTTCGGTCCAAATTTTATAATGTATTCAAGGCCTTTTTCAAGCCAAATTTGTGTGTTTTCCATAATGGATAGATTTAGGTTAATGTTCTGAATTAGCTCCTGTGCGAGCTCGAAGTATTTGTAAAGTAAATTTTGTTCAAAATATTGTAGCTATGCTGACTCACATTTCAAAATCGAATATAAAAAAAATCTTAAATCAACGACTCTCCGTCTGCATTGGTAGTGAGTACATTACTCATAAAATCCACAAAAGGACGTACTGTTTGCAATGCATCATTTACACGGTGTAAAAAGTCAGGAACGGTAGTTTCAGACTGAGAATAGCGTATGCTAAAAAGATGCTGCTTAAAACGCAAAAGATCAATATTCGGGTGGTCTTTAGCATATCCTTTTGGTGCGGTTTTTACAGCAGTACCGTGCAAATCACCCCAAACCGATTTAAACGCAGGCGCATTGATAAGTTCTCGGTATTCAGCACCATCGAGTGCCAGTTCTTGACGGATACGCTTTAGGTCGGCAGGGTTTGGATCCCAAAAACCACAAGCAAGGAAAATATCATCGGGGCTAAGGTGTAGGTAATAGCCCCCACGGAGTTCGGGTTTGGTG
>JAYPBW010000031.1:15337-15857 GCA_038124405.1 Flavobacteriaceae bacterium
AAAATGGGTTTTGTAGGGTGTTTTGTCTTTCGAAAAGCGTACATCTCTATAAATACGAAACAGCTTAAAGCGATCGATGCTATCGTGTGTGTTGAGTTGGTCTTTTAACGCTTCGCCAAACTGTTTTACGGTAGCCTCTAAGGCTTTAAAGTGGGGTTTATGCGCCTCAAACCATTCCCGGTTGTTGTTTTGCTCTAGTTGTGAAAAAAATTGAAATATTTCAGGCGATAGCTGCATTAGTTAAAGGTAAGCATTTTCAATACAATGTTTTTTGTAAATTAGAATATCCCAATTAAGACCATGATTGAAATTTTAACCTGGACACCTATTGTTTTATATCTGTTGCTCGAACACCGTTACAGAAAAAGAGGATATAACTACCCAATTGCATCTGCACTTTTAATGACAGGATTTTTATCCGTATTATTTTTTTTTCTTCTCATTGAATGGATGAACCAATAATAGTAGTACTACTGTCTTGCCTCCAGCACATCTACTACATTTTGCAGACTGTGTCCTT
>JAYPBW010000032.1:0-3270 GCA_038124405.1 Flavobacteriaceae bacterium
AATATATCCTTATCGCATTACTTGTTTTTGGCATACTATTTTCTGCAGCTTATTTTGCCAAAACCAACAGCAAGTCGGCCATAACCTACAAAACCGAAAAACTTTTCAAAACAACAATTGAAGAAGAAACAGTAATAACGGGGAAAATTATCCCTGAAGATGAAGTTGAAGTAAAACCTCAAATAGGTGGAATTATCGATCGCATTTTTGTAGAAGAAGGCGATCAAGTTACTACTGGCGACCTTATTGCGCGAATTAAAGTAGTTCCTAACGAACAAAACCTTAATTCGGCTAAAGGACGTGTTAAAAAAGCGCAAATTGCCTTAACCACCCGTGAAAAAGAGTTTGATAGAAACAAGGCACTTTATGAAAAAGGCATTATTTCTAATGCAGATTTCATTGCCAATGAACTTTTATACAATCAGGCTTTACAAGACGTATTAAATGCAGAAAGCGACCTTAAAATTATTAGAGAAGGTTCTATTGGAGGTTCAAGTGCCGCCAATACAGATATCAGGGCTACCGTTCCGGGAACTATTTTAGAAATTCCAGTAAAGGAAGGGGATCAGGTTATTGAATCTAATAGTTTTAACGCGGGAACTACTATTGCTTCTATTGCCGATTTAGGAAAAATGATTTTTGAAGGAAAAGTAGATGAAGCAGAGGTGGCATCGTTGCGTGTGGGAACACCGCTTAAAGTAAGCTTAGGGGCTATTGAGGATTTAGAATTAGACGCTTCTTTAAAGTTTATTGCTCCCAAAGGAACTGAAGAACAAGGTGCTATTCAATTTAGGATTGAAGCAGACATAGTGCTCAGTGATAGTATATTTGTTCGAGCTGGATATAGTGCAAATGCTTCTATAGTTCTAAACAAAAAAGACGATGCTTTAGCACTTAGAGAAGCCTTAATTCAGTTTGATAGAAAAACACAAGATCCATTTGTTGAAATCATGACAGGAGATCAAAAATTCAAACGTCGCGAGGTAAAACTTGGTATTTCTGATGGGGTGAATGTAGAAATTCTTGAAGGTGTTTCTAAAGACGATGAGGTAAAGGTGTGGAACCGTACCGAAGAACGTGATGATAACTCTAATGACAATGAAGATGCGTAAGATTCTATCAATCATAACAGTGTGGTTGCTGACCTATGGATACGGTCAAAAACCAGTTCAATCTGCACCATGGACACTAGAGGCTGCAGTAGAACACGCCGTGAAAAATAACGTTCAAATCCGCCAAGCCTATTTAGATGTAGTAGAAGCAGAAACTTTTAAAAGTCAAGCGATTGGCAACTTTTTACCATCGTTGAATTTATCCGCTGGTCACTCATGGAATATTGGACTTAATCGAAATATTACCACAAATGTATTTGAAGATATGACCAATCAGTTTTCAAATGGATCGGTAGATATGGGCGTAACTATTTATAATGGGAAACGTAATATTTATCAATTATTGAGCGCAAATTTGGGCATTTTAGCACGACAATATCAACTGGAAGACATGAAAGAAGACGTTATACTTTTGGTAGTAAATGGCTATTTGCAAGTGGTGTTTAGCAAAGAAAATTTAGCGGTGCAAAACAATCAGTTATTGGTTGCTAAAACAGAACTCGAACAAACACAATCATTAGTAAATGCGGGTGCGTTACCCGAAGGAGAGCTTTTTGAGTTACAAGCCACTTTGGCTGCACAGGAGCAGCAAGTAGTTTCTGCACAAAACGAGTATGAAATTGCACGAATTTCATTAGCCCAACTATTGTTGCTTGAAGACTATGAGCAATTTAGCATAGCCGATACAGATTATAACATGGTTGCTTCTGTAATTTTAGATAAGGCTCCTAAGGAATTGTATGAAAAAGCCGTTTCTTCAAGGAATGATATCATGCTAGCCAAAACCAATGTTGATATTGCACAAACAAATCTTAAAATTGCCAAAGCAGCATATCAACCTAGCCTTTCGGGTTATTATAGCTATAGTTCTCGTATTTCGTATGCCGATCGTTTAGTTCCTACGGGAATCATAACCGAAGTGCCTATTGGTATAGTATCAGAAACGGGACAGTCTGTAGTTGCACCTCAATTACAAACTACTATTGCATCGCACTTGCCCATTGGAGAACAGTTGCAACTAAATGACGGGCATAATTTTGGCGTGAGTTTACGAATACCATTACTTAATGGACTTTCGGTAAAAAATAATGTTCGCAGGAGCAAAGTAAGTGTAGCACGTTCCTCAGCATTACTAACCCAACAGAAACAGAATTTAGAACGTACTATTTACCAATCGTATTCTGATGCTAAAGGTGGATTGAAAGCATACGAAGCAGCACAGAAAACTACACATGCACGAAAAGAAGCTTATGCCTATGCATTAGACCGATTTAATGTTGGGGCAGCTACATCATTGCAGTTTTCGCAAGCAAAACAACGTTACGATGCGGCTGTTTCTGCAGAGTTACGTGCTAAGTTTGATGCGATTTTCCGAATAAAGATATTGGAGTTCTATTTTGGTATTCCGTTGACATTGTAATATAGTATTTTTGCTGTATGGCAACTCTGTTACATATTGAAACTGCTACCGAACAATGTTCGGTAGCGCTAAGCAAAAACACCATCCTCATTTCTCAAAAATCTTTTTTGGGTGAGGGTTTTAAACACGCTGCGCAATTGCATCCTTTTATTAAAGATGTACTCCAAGAAGCAGCCTTGCAACCCTCAGCGTTAGATGCTATAGCTGTCAGTCAAGGTCCGGGATCATTTACGGGGTTGCGTATCGGAAGTGTAGCTGCTAAGGGGCTGTGTTTTGCATTAGATATTCCGCTTATTACCATACCTACACTTCAACTTTTAGCTGCACCTCATTGGGAAAACACCCATGTGATTTCACTTATTGATGCTCGTAGAGATGAAGTATATACCGCAACATATGCTGCCGGTGGAACAACTCTAGAATCTGCAAAGGCGCATATAATTAGCGCTAATTCATTTGCTGAATATGCCCACCAAGATGTGTGCTTTGTGGGAACTGGTGCCCAAAAAGCAAAAGAACTATTGCCTCAAAACAAGAAATGGCGATTCATACCTTCTTACCCTTGTGCAACGGCAATGCCAGCATTGGCAGCAGAAGCCTTTGGAAAGCAAGAATTTGTTGAAATTACTTCTTTTACCCCTTCCTACATAAAGCCTGTCCGTATTACGCCTTCCAAAAAAGATGCTTTGGGTAGAGTTTTATAATGTATCTCCGACACTTAAGATTCAGTACTTGTAT
>JAYPBW010000032.1:3280-10005 GCA_038124405.1 Flavobacteriaceae bacterium
TATCTACCGTTTCGAACTGCATTTTTCTCCACAAAGGATGTGTCTCTAGAAAATCTCTTTCTGCGATTTTTAGATAGCTAGAAGCAGACTTACTTCCGAAAAGTTCCACCCGTTAACATCGTCAAAGTATCTATTTTTATCATCATCGATTCCATTTCCTGGAATTTCATTATTGTTTATCCAGGCGGCATCTTTTAAATCTTCATGCTCAAGATCTGTCCCTGTATCAATGACCGCAACAACTACCTCAACACCTTTTTTATTAGTTAATAATTCATAGGCCTTTAAAACACTCATATTTGGAATAGAGTCGGTTGCCAAATCTAAATGTTGCCAATTATTTTTTTCGTAATCCGTTAATTCTGCTTTTTTAGCAGAAATATGCACTACTGCATTTGTTCCTGGCGGAACCATTCTTTTGGCAATAGACCTTGTTGTGGAACAACTTGATAAAGCAATGGCTAGTAATGAATAGATAAGGGGTCTTAAAATTCTCATGTTTGTACTATTAAGTAGGTTTTTTAAATATTGATTACATATACAGCTTAACACTTAGCTTTAACTATATATTTAGAAATCCCAAAATGTAGCAGACAAACGTAGGTTTTAGGTATGTAGAGCAGATTTGGGATTTGTTCTATGCTAATGTAGGGAAAAAAGTGGTAATTCGATTACCCGTTTATTGCAATTACTTGCTCTACTTTTCCTGGTAGCATTTCACGCATCATGGTTTCTATGCCATTTTTTAGTGTGAAGGTAGAAGATGGGCATCCACTGCAAGCACCTTGCAATACCACATGTACTGCTTTTTCGTTTTCATCAAAAGACTGAAAAACGATGTTTCCACCGTCAGATGCAACAGCAGGTTTTATGTATTCATCTAAAATACGTACAATTTCCTGTTCGGTGGGAGAATAATCTATTTGTGTGTGCTCAGTGGTTTCCCCTTTTGGAATAAATCCAGGGGCTAAAATGGGTTTATCTGCAGCAATATATTCGCGAATAAAAGTGCGCACTTCTTGTACAACTTCTTCCCATGGAGTAATCTCATATTTTGTAATTGAGACAAAATTTTCATCCATGTACACTTCCTTCACAAATGGAAAATGAAACAATGCTTGTGCTAATGGCGCATCTTTTGTAGCATCAATTGAGGTAAATTCAACACTAGTTGGTACCAACTTTTTATTGGCAACGAATTTCATTACTGCGGGATTTGGAGTACTCTCCGCATATACACTTGCAGGGGCGGTCTTTTTTTCTTTAGTTACAGCGCCACCTTCATTAAGGTATTTTTCAAGTTGCTCATGTACTTCATCTTGTACTTCATTCCATTCCACAATAGGAAAGCGTTCTAGTGTAAGTTGCGTATTATTTAGCGTTACTGCTTTAACAAAAGGTAAATAAAAAAGCTGTTGCGCTAAAGGTATTTCAGCGGCTTCTGTAACATTATTAAAAGCATACGCACGATCTACTAAAGGTGTTTTGGTGGCAAAAACGAGCAAATCGGGATTGTCAGATGGAATGATACGAAAATGACTCATAAACTTTTATTGCAAAAATACATATTCCTATGCGGTTGTGCCTAGCAGAGCAGGCATATTTTTGTACTTTGCAGCATGCTTGTAAAAAGTATTTTAGGACATACACCACAATACGGCACCCATTGTTTCTTTGCAGACAATGCCACGCTTATTGGAGATGTTATTATGGGGGACTTTTGTTCGGTTTGGTTTCAAGCTGTAGTACGTGGTGATGTGCACCGCATTCGTATGGGGAATCATGTGAACATTCAAGACGGTGCTGTAATTCATGCCACCTATAAAACATCACCCACAACTATTGGCAATAATGTTTCTGTTGGACATAATGCCATTGTACATGGATGTACTATTCACGACAACGTCCTTGTGGGTATGGGCGCCATTATTATGGACGATGCAGTAATTGAGTCAAATAGCATTATAGCTGCTGGTGCAGTAGTGTCAAAAAATACAATTGTTCCTGCAGGATCGGTATTTGCAGGAGTGCCTGCAAAAAAAATCAAAGATACTTCCCCCGAATTGGTCTCTGGTGAAATTGAGCGTATAGCAAAAAACTACAGTCTATATGCAAGTTGGTTCAAAGCTTAAATTTCCAGTAGCTTCACGTCATTCACTCCAAATAACTTCCAAAGCTTCTCGTTGGGTTTTTTGGTGCTGTAATAAGTAATCTTTCCTGCGCTTTTTTCATGTAAATGATGTCGCTCTAACAGCCTATCTGTTTGTTTGGCTACGGCATAACCACAGTCCACAATAGTAACTCCCTTTGGCAAAATATATTCTAATGCATTACGTAAAAAAGGATAGTGCGTACATCCTAAGACCAAGTGATCTATGGGATTGGCTAACATTGGGGCTAGGTCTTTTTTGAGCTGAGCAGTAGCCTCACTACTGTTTGCCTTACCTTCTTCTACGAGCTCTACCAAGCCATGCCCGACTTGCGTGACAACTTCAATGTTTTTGGCATGATCGTGAGTTGTAGTTTGAAATAATTCACTTGATAACGTGCCCTCTGTGGCCAATACACCAACCACTCCTGTTTTGCTGCCCAAGGCAGCAGGTTTTATGGCGGGCTCAATGCCAACAAATGGGACAGAAAATGAATGGCGTAAAGTTGCTATTGCATTTGTTGTTGCGGTATTGCAGGCTACTACAATAAGTTTACATCCGCATTCAATCAGCCAATCACTTATTATTTTAGCACGTTCTTGAATTTCTGCTTTACTTCGTTTGCCATATGGGGCAAATGCTTGGTCGGCAACATATATAAAATCTTCATCGGGAAGTGTTTCGCGGAGTGCTTTTAACACCGATAGGCCACCTACACCTGAATCAAAAACACCAATAGAAGAATTGCTCATGCTTAAAAATAAAAAAACTGCTTCGATTAAAAAGCAGTTTTTTCAAGTAATGTCTTAAAAATGGATTAGATACCTAACGCTTTTTTAACGTCTGGTGCTAAATCTTTGCCATTGGCCATTAATAATGCTCCACCAAGGCTGCCATCAATAACATAGTCAAATCCTTGAGCTTTTGCTACTTCTTGAATTTTGGCACGTGCATTTTCAATTATTGGGCGCAGCAAATCTGCTTGCTTTTTTTGAATGTCTTGCGCAGCAGTTTGACGAAACTGTTGAATGTTTTGCTCCATTCCTGCCAATTCTTGTTGACGCGCTTGGTTTGTCACGTCAGTTTGGCTTTCTGCTTCTGCAGAATAGGACTGAAGTTTGGTTTGATATTCTTTAATTGAAGCTTCGATTTCAGTTTGGTAGTCTTTTTCAAGCTTTTGAACTTCTTCTTGAGCAGCTAATACACTGGGCATTTCACTAACAAGTTTTTGGAAGTCAATGTGCGCTACTTTACTTTGCGCATAGGTTGCACTGCTTAACATTAAAACTACGGTCAAAACGAGTGTAGATATATATTTCATTGGATTAAGATTAAATTGAATATTACTTTTTTTGTTGCGCTTGTTTACGCTTTTCTTCTAGTTCTTTTTTGCGACGCTCAAGTTCCTCAAGTCGTTCTTGTTTACGCTTGGCTATTGCCTCGGCTTGTTCTTTTTTACGTTGTGCAAGTTCAGCTGCACGCTCTTTTTTCTTTCGTTCAACTTCTGCTTTTCGAGCTTCAC
Source organism: Flavobacteriaceae bacterium (assembly GCA_038124405.1). Taxonomy (GTDB): domain Bacteria; phylum Bacteroidota; class Bacteroidia; order Flavobacteriales; family Flavobacteriaceae; genus UBA7446. The sequence continues at coordinate 6,953 of JAYPBW010000032.1, forward strand.
TTTTTGCTTGATCTGAAACTTCTGAAGTAGAACTGTCAGTTGTGGTAGAAATATTTTTACTATTTCTCTTACGATTGCGTTCTGCTTTTCGTTCTTCGAGTAGTTTTAGTCGCTCTGCCTTTCGTTGCTCAAGCGCTTTTCGGCGCTCTTCTAAGGCAGGATTGGCTCGTTGACGTCGCTCTTCTTTTTTAGTTTTACTTAAAAATTCTTGCGCCTTTTTTTTGTCTTCGATTTCTATATATCGAATTACAAGGTCGCTAATATCGTATTTTTTTTCAGAATGTAACACCAAAATATCAGCAGTGCTATCAAAAACATAATCTAAATTCCTGTCATCTGCTATTTCTCGAATCGCTGTTAAAATTTCGTCTTGAGCCGGTTGAGCGAGTAATATTCTTTGTTTTAACCAGTCTCCTTCTGTTCCGAATCGTTTTTGAATGTATTGATCTAGTTTTTCTTGTTCAAAATCAATGTCCTCTGTACGTTCCTCAAAAATTTCATCTGTAAGCAGCGGTTTTTCAATATCAAGTGCCTCTCGTTGCTCGTCCAGTGCTTCTTGCTTAGATTCTATCTCTTTTCTCCAGTCTGAAATTTTACGTTCTAGCTCTTGGTTAGACTCTCCGTATCCTTTGTGCGCGGCCAACACTTTGTCAATATCCAAAAATCCAATTCGTACGTTTCGTTGTGCATATCCAAAGATGGTAATGGATAGCAAGCATGATATCAATACAAAACGTAATATGGTCACTTTCTTACTCTTTAGAATTGCTGTCCTATGATAAAATGTGTTTCCCATCCGTGCGGATTTAAGTCATTTGGTAGCGCACTATCAAATCCATATCCAAAATCTATGCCTAACAGACCAAAAGCGGGCATGAATATCCGAACCCCAAAGCCTGCAGATCGTTTACTATTAAACGGATTAAACTCACGAAAATTGTTAAATCCATTTCCAGCTTCCAAGAATGATAGTGCAAAAATGGAGGCACTAGGCTTTAAAGTAATTGGGTAACGAAGTTCGAGCGAGAATTTATTGTATACGGTTGAGCCATCTCTGCTGGAAAGCGATTGGTTTTCATAGCCTCGTAGTGCAATCATTTCTCTTCCATCTAATGCGTATTGGGCAAGCCCATCTCCACCCAAATAATATCTTTCAAAGGGAATGATGCCTCTGTCTGGATTGTAAGCCCCTAAAAATCCAAATTCGGCATGGGTCCGCAAAACGAGTTTATCTATGATTTGAGTGTACCAACTTCCTTCAAAGTTAAATTTATAATACTCTAACCAACGAAACTTTTCTTGATCAATTTTCTCACGATTTGGAGTTCCATCGCTATTTTGATAGGCGGGTTGATTTTCTAAATCGCCATAATCAATATCGTTTAAAAGCGAATATGGAAGAGACAGTTTAGCGCCTATGGTAAAGGAAGAGCCCCCAACAGGGAATATGGGGTTCGTATACGTGTTATTACGCGATAATGCAACGGCGTAGAATAAATTATTTGAAACACCATCTCCGAAAGTGAAAAGACCAGTGTAGTAATTGTTTAAATCGAAATATTGATACCCTATAGTCTGAGATAACGTGAAATAATCATCTGGAACTTGAAGTCGTTTGGCAAGTCCAAAATTTATCCCTCTAATTTTAAAGTATTGGTCTTTACTTGCTAGGCCCGTCATAAAGTCATAGCGGTATTGTGTGGTTTGTGAAATAGAGGTAGAAAACCTTACAGGTTGCTCTCCGCCAAGCCAAGGCTCTGCAAATGAAAAGCTGTAAGTTTCAAAAAATCTACTTTTTTGTAAACGTAACGACAATTGCTGCCCGTCGCCCATAGGGACTGGTTTATATTCTTCCTTATTCCAAATATTTCGCGCCGAAAAGTTATTAAATGATAATCCTAGTGTTCCTATAAAACCACCGCCACCGTAACCTCCTTGAAGTTCAATTTGACTGGCGCCTTTTTCCAGAAGTCCATATTCAATGTCAACCGTACCCGCATTAGGATCTACATTCTTGAAATCTGGTGAGATTTGTTCTGGGTCAAAAAAACCAAGCTGCCCCAATTCTCGAACCGAGCGCACCACCTTATCTTTACTGTAGAGCTCTCCAGGTCTTGTGCGAATTTCTCTAAATATAACGTGATCATTAGTGCGGTCATTCCCGCGAACAGTTATACGATTAAAATAGGCCGGCTTGCCTTCTGTAATTCGGATTTCAAAATCAATAGTATCATTTGTAGCGCTAACTTCTACAGGGTTTATGCTTGAAAATAAATAGCCGTTATTTTGATACAAATTGGTAAGGTCTTCACCGTCGGGTTTTGTTTGATCTGCAATACGTTTTCGCAGCAAGACGCCATTATAGGTGTCTCCAGATTTAAGACCTAAAATTCGGGATAGTTGAGCGTCGGAATAAACAGAGTTCCCAATAAAATCTATGTTTCCAAAATAATATTTATCACCTTCTTGAATGGCAATAATAACATCAATTTTATTGTCGTCAATCTTAACAGTATCCGAAACAATACGGGCATCTCGATACCCTTTTTCTTTGTAAAAATCCAATAAGGATTTCAAGTCTTCATCAAAGTCAGCTTCAATGAATTTTGATCGCTTCCAAAAGCGACCAGGCAATTCTAATCTGGTGTTTTTAAATTGTTTGCGAAGTTTTTTAGCTTTAAAAATGTCATTTCCTGTAAATGAAATGGAACGTACCTTTACGCGATCACCTCTATCAAGAGAGAGTAACATTTTTTGATTGTTGATACCTGATGTATCTACTTTGGTGTCAAGTGTCACTTTGGCGTTTAAAAACCCATCTTTTTTGTACTTATTTTCGATGTAATTTTTGGTAGTTGCTAGAAAGTTTTTACTGAGCTTTTTCCCTTTTTTAATGTCTGTATCTTTAACTATGGACTCTACCTTGCCTTTTTTAATTCCTTTAATATATTCTATAGCTGCTTTTGCCCCTGCGCTCATAAATCTTTGGTCAGAGCCAACAGTTACTAAATTAAAACCTTTAGAGATCATTTTTTTTGCATATTCAGCTGTAC
>JAYPBW010000032.1:10015-14528 GCA_038124405.1 Flavobacteriaceae bacterium
TTTTAATTCCTTTAATGGTGTAGTCGGATAGCGATGGAAGTTCTTGGATGTAAAGTTCTAAGTCGGCAACATTTCCGTCAATTCGCGTAATAAAAAACTCAATATCGCTAAAGAGTTCAAGTTTCCACAGCTTATTTATAGTAGCACTAATTTCCTCTCCGGGAATTTGAATCTTTTGTCCTTTTTGCAGCCCAGTATATGCCACTACAGTTTGAGGGCTAAAGCTCTTTACGCCAGTTACAGTAATTTCACCTAGCTCGTATGTTTTACCTTTATCATACGTAGTTTCTTGAGCCATAGCCAAAGTAACACTCAGCAAAGCTATGCATAAGAAAATGGGGTTGAGGATGTAGTTACGTAAGTTGTTCCCTTGTTTTTCCAAATCTACGTTCTCTTTTTTGATAACTTAAAATTGCCTGATGCAGCGATTGTTCGTCAAACTCTGGCCACAATTCATCTGTAAAGTAAAGTTCTGCATACGCAATTTGCCACAACAAAAAATTACTAATACGCACTTCTCCGCTAGTGCGGATAAGTAAATCTACGTCAGGCAGATGTTGCGTGTAAAGATGCTCATTAATTATGGTTTCGTCAATACTTTCGACAGGAATTATGTTATTTTTAACTTTTTCGCTGATTTGAACCACTGCTTGCTTGATTTCTTCTCGTGCACCATAGCTAAGCGCCAGGGTCAAATGTGTCCCCGAATTTAATTGAGTTTTTTTAATAACCTCGGTAAGTTTTAGTTGTACGTTTTTGGGAAGTTTTTCTAAAGAACCTATAGCACTCAGTCGTATGTTATTTTTGTGCATTCTATCTAATTCTTGTCGTAAACTGCTAACCAATAAGCTCATTAATGTTGATACTTCCATTTTTGGGCGCTGCCAGTTTTCGGTAGAAAAAGCATAAAGGGTTAAGTGCTTAATCCCAAGTTTAGCAGCTGCTTCTACTGTTTTACGAACTGCTTTTGCTCCAGCCTCGTGCCCGCGAACACGCATTTTACCATGTTGTTGTGCCCAGCGTCCATTCCCATCCATAATAATGGCAATATGCTGTGGGAGTTCACTATGATTTATCTCGTCCAAACGCATTAACTTCTATTCTCTACAACAAGTAGGTCTTCCAAAGGCGTAAGTTATAGAAATCCCTGAAAATACAAGCCAATCGGAGCTTAAACTCGTTGAAAATTTTTTCGCATCAGGTTGTTTCTCATAATTTGGATAGCTGCCGTCAAGATTATCAGATAGTGTAAATTGAGGTTTAAGTTCAGCAGCAATTACCCAAGATTGTTTAAAATTAAATTTTACTCCAACTCCAAATGGAACACTAACTGTCATTTCTCTTCCATGCGACCATGCTGTTTTTTTGTATGGAGCAAAATAAAGCTCATCTACGACCATTCGTTTTATGCCTAGGTGCAAATACGGAGTCCAAGAGGCCGCAAAATCTCCAATAGGGAATGGCACATAACTTACTTCTACACCCGCTCCCCAAGCTCTATAGTTATTTGAAAAAGAGAGTCCACGCGCATTGCGGTCTAAATCTGTTGAAGTAAGATCGTTAGCACTGAGTTTTCCTGTGCTAAATTGTGCGCGAAGCGCAATACGCGAAGTAAGGTTTCGTTTGTATATAAAGCCGTAACTAAGATGCCTTGGGTTAAAATATTGTGTGCTTCCAATTTCACCAATATAATTTACCCCGCCAACAGTTACCCCTATCTCATGAATTTGGGCATGTCCCATTGTATACCAAAGACTAATAAATACACTGCATAGCCAAATACGACTCATATCAAAGTTATGTATGCTATAAACTTCAAAAACACCAAATTTATTGTTAGTTGCGTTTGTCTTGTCCCCACAAAAGCTTATTTCGAAGTGTGTCAAAGAAGCTGTGTTGATTGGGACGAATAAAAACGATAGGATCTTTGGCCTTTTTTAGCTTAATACGAGTGTTCATAGGAATAGAAAATAATCTGGTATCAAGGGAAAGCAAGTGTGTTTCACCTCTTCCTTCAACATGAATTTCAATATCTACATCATCGGCAACAACAAGAGGACGCGCATTAAGGTTGTGAGGCGCAATTGGAGTAAAAACAAGGCTTTTGCTCTGTGGAGTTATTATGGGTCCACCACTACTCAGCGAATATCCAGTAGATCCTGTGGGAGTGGCCACCACCAAACCGTCTGCCCAGTATACGTTTAGATGGGCATCATTTACTCTAGTATGAATAGTTATCATGGATGTGGTATTCTCACGAGCAACAGAAATTTCATTCAATGCTAGAGTGAATGCACTTAAATCAGCATTTGGAGGATCTGTTTGAACTTCGAGGATGCTACGTTCTTCCGTTTGATAGTTTTTAGCTACAATTTCAGACAGACAGGCTTCTATTTCATCGGGTTGTACGGTTGCTAAAAAGCCTAACCTTCCCGTATTAATTCCAATGAGCGGAATTTTAGATTCTCGAACATAATGTAACGAGCGTAAAACAGTTCCATCGCCACCAACGGCAAAGAATACGTCTGTATCATCAGCAAGCTCTTTATGCGTTTCAAAAGTAGTCACCTTCGAATCTTTAAAGTGACTGAAAAGATCCTTTTCAACCTGAATATATGCATCATGGTTAGTAAAAAACGCAATGATTCGAGACACTAAATTTAGTGTTGCGTCGTCTAAAACAAGGCTGTAAAGAGCTACCTTCATGTGGCAAATTTAGACCAAAATGGTTAAAGGCGCATTATGTTATACTTTTGCACAAAAATAGCCATGGCTAAACTCTCTGTTAATATTAACAAAATAGCGACGTTGCGAAATGCACGAGGCGGTAGTCAGCCTAATGTATTACAAGTAGCAAAAGACGCACAGTCTTTCGGCGCTCATGGAATCACGGTTCATCCTAGGCCTGATGAAAGGCATATCACCTACAACGATGTGAAAACATTACCATCTGTAGTGACAACTGAATTTAATATTGAAGGAAACCCCATTCCCAAATTTGTAGAATTGGTTTGTGAAGTAAAACCAACCCAAGTTACTCTTGTTCCCGACGCGCCAGATGCGATTACCTCTAATGCAGGTTGGGATTGTATGGCAAATCTGTCATTTCTTCAAGAGGTTATTCAAGAATTTAAATCGAATGGTATTCGCACCTCCATTTTTCTTAACCCCGATGTGGCACAAGTTGAAGCTGCCGTGAATACAGGGACAGACCGAATTGAGCTTTATACGGAATCATACGCCCAGGGATACACGAAAGACCCGAAACAAGCCATTGCTCCATTTGTCGCTGCTGCATCCAAAGCTCAGGAAGTGGGGCTTGGACTCAATGCAGGCCATGATTTAAGCCTTGAGAATATTCATTTTTTTGCACAACACATTCCAGGTTTGTTAGAGGTTTCAATAGGCCATGCGCTTATTTGCGAGTCGCTTTATTTCGGAATGGAAAACGTCATCAATCAATATATTTCTAAACTATCAAATCACTAGTATATAGTACGGTTATTGGCAAGGGAACTCCATTACTTATCCTACATGGTTTTTTGGGGATGTCCGATAATTGGCGCACACATGCAAGATATTGGTCTTCATTTTATGAAGTACATGCTATTGATCAACGCAATCACGGGAAAAGTTTTCACAGCACCGAATTTGACTATAATATTCTAGCGCAAGATATAGTCGACTACATGGACGCAAACGAGCTCTCAAAAGCAATTATACTAGGACATTCTATGGGGGGGAAAACCGCCATGACCTTAGCACTACAACATCCTAACCGAGTGCTAAAACTTATAGTTGCCGATATAGCCCCCAAAAGCTATAATGTTGGAGTTAAGTTTTCCTCTATAATTGATGGGTTACTACACTTAAATTCAATTATATTGGCTTCACGCGGTAAGGCAGAAAACGAACTCTCAGTCTTCGAAAAAAATAGTGCTGTTCGTCAATTTTTGCTTAAAAATTTGGCTTGGACACCCGAGCGCACTCTTCAACTAAGATGTAACATTGAAGTCTTACAACATAAATTACAGGAAATCGGTGCACCACCACCTACTGGTATATTTGAAGGGGAGACTTTATTTGTTGGTGGAGTGCAATCAGATTACATTCTAAAAAATGATTTTTTAAGCATACAAGCATATTTCCCGAATGCTGCTTTGAGTTGGGTTGAAAACGCGGGTCATTGGCTTCATGCTGAAAACCCCAAAGGATTTACAGAAGCTTTGCACACTTTTCTAGGGTAGAGGGCTTAAAATCTTCACTTTGACCTTGATGTAAAATAGCCTACTTTTGCCAGCTATTAAAACTAGAAAATGAACGTAACGCGAAAAGACGTAGATGCGCTTAATGCTGTAGTAACGGTTGAAATTAAGCAAGAAGAAGTAGCCCCTCAGGTAGAAAAAGTATTAAAAGACTACCGAAAACGCGCTAATATTCCTGGATTCAGAAAGGGAAATATCCCCATGACAGTTGTCAAAAAACAATACGGACAAGCCGTTTTGGTTGACGA
>JAYPBW010000033.1:0-13958 GCA_038124405.1 Flavobacteriaceae bacterium
GAACATGTACTAGGTGTATGGTTTGGACAACTGGCTTCCCAAGCCATAATGGTTCCGCCCAAATTAAAAAGTAATAAACCTTTAATTCCGCCATTTGCCCAATACATGCTACCGCCCTGAAATGTCAAGTTGTTAAAAGCTGGCAGTGCTAGGTTGATATTTTGTTCAAATCGAGCTTCATAAAGAAACGGATTGCGCTCTACGCTGTTGTTTTCACAGCCCACCCATAACAAAAATGTAAGTATAACCTTGTATTTCATAGCAATAAAACGCAAGAAAAATGAAAATTGTATATTTGCATGTATCCCTTAAAAATAAGGGATTTTTTTAACTATACCCCAATGAGTACAGTTTCATATTATACCGCCGAAGGGCTAAAAAAATTACGAGAAGAACTCAACCATCTAAAGGATGTAGAGCGTCCACGTGCATCACAGGCTATAGCCGAAGCACGTGATAAAGGCGATTTGAGTGAAAATGCAGAATACGATGCCGCGAAAGAGGCCCAAGGACTGCTTGAAATGAAAATTGCCAAATTAGAAGAAACACTTTCTACAGCTCGTGTTATTGATGAGTCTCAGCTAGATGTGTCAAAGGTTTTGGTGCTATCTAAAGTACGCATAAAAAACCTGAACAATAACATGGAAATGAACTACACCTTAGTAGCAGAAAGTGAAGCAGACTTGAAGTCGGGAAAAATTTCTGTGAGTTCGCCAATAGGCAAAGGATTGCTTGGAAAAAAAGTAGGTGAAATTGCTGAGGTTACCGTACCCAATGGTACGTTAAAGTTTGAAATTTTATCTATCGACCGCTAATGGCTTCAATATTTAGCCGAATTATTTCACGTGAACTTCCTGCATATATTGTAGCCGAAGACACCCATCACATAGCCTTTTTAGATATTAATCCCAATGCTGTTGGACACACACTTTGTGTACCTAAAAAAGAGGTTGATAAGCTTTTTGACTTGAGTGAAGAAGACTACCTGTTGTTAATGAAATTTAGTCGGCGAGTTGCTGCAGCACTAAAACAAGTTGTTCCTTGTAAGCGAATAGGTCTTTCAGTAATTGGTTTGGAAGTCCCTCATGTTCATGTACATTTGATTCCACTATATGATATGGCAGATGCCACATTTCAAAAAAAGGTTGCTCCTACAAAAGAGGACATGGAGTCTTTGACTCAGAAAATTAGTACTACTTTTCAGTAAGCGCTAATTTGATTTCAAAGGCGGTTCCTTTTTCTGAACTTTCTAACAAACTTAGTTTGCCCCCATGGTATTGTTCTACAATTCGTTTTGCTAAGGATAATCCAAGCCCCCAACCTCTTTTTTTAGTTGTTACACCAGGTTCAAACATGGTTTTTTGGAGTTTTTTTGGAATACCGCTCCCTGTATCTTTAACAACTACAGTTGCCGCCGAGTCCCATGAAAGTTGAATGATAATTTCCCCTTTTCTTCTGGTGGCATCGATACTGTTTTTAATCAGGTTTTCAAACACCCATTCCATAAGTTCTGGATTAATTTCAATTTCTCTCTCAACACCTTGTTGTTGAACTTCTAAAGAAATATCTTTAGGAATCCGTATTTGCATATATGCCACTAATCTGTTGATAACAGAGCTTAAGTGCATCTGCTTCTTATGTGGTAATGATCCAATCTTGGAAAAACGTGCACTGATGATTTCCAAACGCTTAACATCACTTTTTATTTGAGTTAATATTTTGTCATCTAGTTTTTCTTGTTCTAGTATAGTAAGCCAACCAAGTAAAGAAGAAATTGGTGTTCCTAGCTGATGAGCGGTTTCTTTAGCCATTCCTGTCCACAGTTTGTTTTCTGTAACTTGCTGAGAACTTTTATAGTAGGCAATTAAAAGCCCTCCTAATAATACCAATATTAAAAAAAAGCCAACCGGATAATAGCGGAGTTGATTAATAAGTTTTGAATTACCGTAATACATTTTTTGGTTCAAACGGTCTTGAAACATAATTTCAATTGGCTCATGGACTGCACTAAACTCATCAATCAGTTCTTGTACATACCCTACCGAGTCGAGTTCTAACTTACGAGTGCTAATGTTACTGGAAAACAACAAAGAATTGTCGCGGTCAACAACAATCATGGGTATGGCATTTTCTGCGGTGAGAATTTGAAATGTTATTGGATCAATGGGTTGGTTAAGGTCATCAGTAGAAGCAAGTATCTGTTGGGCTAACCCCCAGAGTTCCATTTGTTGGCGCTCATCTTGTTGAATACGTTGAATAAATGTGTTGGTATTCCACAAAATTACTCCAACAAAAACCACTGCCAAAATTAAACCCGCAATGCGAATATGTTGTTGGTTTGCAGAAGAGAAGTCAAATCTCATATTCACGAATATAGTATATTTTCAACCGTTAAATTCACTACAAATTGAGTAAATTTGTAATAACATCATTAACCACCATATGGAAATTACTGGAAAAATTAAACAAATCGACGAGACAAAAGAATATGGATCTAACGGCTTTCAAAAACGTGAATTGGTCATTACTACTGAAGAACAATATCCACAACATTTACTCATAGAATTTGTTCAAGACAAGTGTACATTGCTAAATTCATATGCAGTTGGTCAGCGTGTAAAATTGGGGATTAATCTTCGTGGACGTGAGTGGCAAAGTCCGCAAGGCGAAATCAAATATTTCAATTCTATTCAAGGGTGGCGCATAGACGCAGCAGAGGCAACTCCGCCGCCGCCTGCGGCTCCGCCATTTGAAACCATGCCCGATACGCCAACCGACAAGGAAGAGCCAGACGACCTGCCCTTCTAATATATACTATGTATCATTTATCGGAAGAATTGCGTTTTCCTTCGCCTCACTTGGCCACTAAAGAGGGTATTGTCGCTGTGGGTGGCGATTTACGCCCAGAGCGTGTTTTAATGGCATATAAAAAAGGTATTTTTCCATGGTTTGAGCAAGATGACTTTCTAATTTGGTGGAGCCCAGATCCTCGTATGGTGCTTTTTTTAGATCAATTACACATTTCTAAAAGTATGCGGGCTTTTATGAGGAATCATACTTATGAAATCACGTTTAACAAGGCCTTTAATGAAGTGGTCAAGGCTTGTGCTGGTGTTAAGCGCTTTGGGCAAACAGGAACGTGGATAACCCCTGGACTTATGGAAGTTTATGAAGTACTCCATGAACAAGGACATGCACACTCAGTAGAAGTTTGGGATGGCGCTGAGCTTGTGGGCGGTTTGTATGGAATTGATGCGGGTGAAGTATTTTGCGGTGAGAGTATGTTTTCAAAAGCGAGTAATTCAAGTAAACTAGCGCTGATTTATCTTACTAGAGAGCTTAAAAAAAATAATTATAAACTAATAGATTGTCAGGTGCCTACGGCACACCTTGAAAGCATGGGCGCAACTCCAATTTCAAGAAAAGAGTTTCTTAGTTATTTAGAGTAAGTGAGGCTATTTCTTGGTGTCTGAAGCAATCTACTACATGGTCATTCACCATTCCTACAGCTTGCATGTGTGCATACATGGTAATTTTACCAATATATTTAAACCCTCGTTTTTTTAAGTCCAGACTCATTTGCGTGGCTAAAGCAGTAGTTTGAGGAATTTCTTTGGTTTGAACGAAACGGTTTTGAATAGGCAATCCGTTTGTATACGACCACATAAAATCATTGAAACTACCAACCTCTTTTTGAATTTTAACAAACGCATGTGCATTTGCCACAGCACCCAAAATTTTACCTCTATTTCTAATAATTTGTTTATTATTCAATAGCTTTTCTACGTCGTAATGGGTCATAGTTGCTACTTGATAAGCGTCAAAATCATGAAAAGCAGCACGAAAATGCTCTCTTTTTTGCAATACTGCCCACCACGACAAACCTGCCTGAAAAGTCTCAAGTAGTAAAGCTTCAAATAGTTTTTGGTCATTATAAATAGGCACGCCCCATTCAGTGTCGTGGTAGGATATGTAGGTAGGATTGGCCAAACACCAATCGCAGCGATAGGGCTCCATGACTAAGATTTTTGTTCTAAGCTATGCAAAAAGTCCTCAAGAGTCAAGCTATTTTCAATCAAATGGCTACCAATAGCAGTTCTTCTAAGGGAAACTAAATGCGCTCCGCACTCAAGCGCTTGTCCATAATCATGAACTAATGAGCGGATGTACGTTCCTTTGCTGCAATTCACTGAAAAGTCAACATTTGGAAGGTTGAGATTGGTTAATTCAAATGAAGAAATAGTAACTTTTCGGATAGGCACTTCGGTAGTTTCTCCAGCACGCGCTATGGTGTATAAGCGTTTTCCATCTTTTTTTATGGCAGAATGAAGCGGTGGTTTTTGTTGAATAGTTCCTACAAATTTCATTTTTGTTGTTGTTAACAATTCGGGTGTAATATGATCAATAGATTTTCTGGCATAAACTTCTGTTTCTAAATCATATGATGCTGTGATGGCTCCTAAGCGAAGCGTGCCAATGTAAGACTTATCAAGCCCCATGAATTGCTCAATTTTTTTGGTCATTTTCCCGGTACAAATAAGCAGCAACCCTGTAGCGAGAGGATCTAAAGTCCCTGCATGACCGACCTTTATTTTTTTGATGCCATAGGTTTTCCGAATGGCCCAACGTATTTTATTAACTATTTGAAATGATGTCCATTCAAGGGGCTTGTCGATCAGTAGCAATTGACCCTCAAGAAAAGCGTCTTTGGTAAATATTATGTCCATGCTACTATTGATGCAGTAATACCAACAATTAAGCAATACAGCGCAAAATAACTGAGCTTGCTTCTTTTTACTAGTTTAATCATCCAAGTACACGCTACTACACCAGAAATTAATGCAGCCACAAACCCTGTAATTAGAGGAAGTATTTCACCACCACCAAATACAGATATTCCGTTGTCTAGTATCGTTTTTGCCATACTACCTAAAATTAGCGGAATGACCATTAAAAACGAAAAGCGTGTTGCTTCGGGTCGGGCTATACCCAATAGTAAAGCAATTGCTATGGTTGCCCCGCTTCTAGAAATTCCTGGCAGTATTGCAATAGCTTGAGCTAATCCCAGCAAGAACGCAAACGTGTATGAGATTGTTTGCTCTTTGGAGGTGCTTTTGTCTGTAAAATAAAGTAACGCTGCAGTTACACACAACATAGCTCCTACTAGGGCAAGATTTGACCCAAACAGCGATGATATTTCTTCTTCAAAAAACACTCCCACTACAACCGCAGGAATCATGGAAACACCAATTTTTCCAATGAAATGGCGTGCTTGAATACCGTCTTTTTGAAAAGCACTCGAAATAATTGTTACAATATCTTTTCGAAACACAATTATCGTGGCAATTGCTGTGGCTGCATGTAGCACAATAGTAAATAAAAGATTTTCTTCTGGAAGCATATCTCCATCCAAAAGCGTTGTAAAAAGCGCTAAGTGTCCGCTTGATGATACGGGTAAAAACTCAGTTAGTCCTTGAATAATTCCTAGTAAAAGTGCCTCCCAAAAACGCATCATTTTTTCTTAGTAGACAAGATAGCAGTCATTAAAACGGCAAACCCAACTAAAACAAGTGTAGGGGCAATTCTGATTCGCAAAGGACTGTAAATAGCGGGGTTAAAAATATTTGGATCATCACTACCGCCGCCGGTCATTAGCACAAACCCCATAATTACAAGCACAATACCAACTCCCATAATGCGGTAGGCTCGTTTACCAAATAAAAATTCTTTTTTTTCTTTCATGTTAGTAAATGATGTCATACGTTAAACGAAGGTGTCGTCTAGTGGCAAAAAAGGCGCTGATGCCACATATTAAGACAGAACACGCAATAATTGTAGCTGCAAGAATAGCCATGGAAATATGATTTTCCCACCAATTAATTTGTGGAACGATTCGAGATAGAAAGCGTATAACACCCGCAAATCCAAGAAGGGCAAATAATGCACTTAATGATCCAAGCCCGATGTAGCGCCACAAAAAAGGCCTTCTAATAAAACTCTTTTTTGCTCCAACTAGTAACATCGTTTGAATAATTAGACGCTTGCTGTAAATGGAAAGTTTTATAGAGTGATTAATAAGTAACAAGGCAATACCAACAAATACTGCACTACATACAAGTAACCAGAATCCAATTTTCTTAATATTTTGGTTAAGCATTACAATCAGCGGACGGTCGTAGAGCACTTCGGAAATGAATGGTTTTTGTTCCATGACATCGCTCAAACTGTCTAACACTTCTGTAGAAATATAGTCTGCTTTTAGCCCAATGTCAAGGGCATCTTGGAGCGGGTTGTATCCTAAAAAGTCCATGAAATCTTCCCCAATCGTAGCTGCGTGTTCAGAGGCTGCCGTTTCTTTAGATATAAACCGAACCTCTTTTGTGAATGGTGCCAAGCGCATGGTTGTTACCAGTTGCTCGCGTTCCATTTCTTTCGTTTCATCTTCTAAAAAGACGGTCATTACCACTTGCTCTTTAAAATAGTTTGCAATAGTCTGGCTGTTAAGTAAAACAAACCCCAAAACACTTAAAACAAAAAGCACTAAAGTAGTACTGATTACAACAGAAAAATAGGATGCAAAAAGACGGCGTTTATATATATGTGATGCTGACATAGTAGTTCTAAGGCATAAAAATAGAAATTATACCTAACAATCTTGCTTGATTTCCTTATGCACACAGTTAAAATGTTATTTTTGTCGCTTATACTGCATGTATGGGATATCCTTTTCAAGACATTGAGCATAAATGGCAAACGTATTGGGCCGAAAATAAAACATATCGAGTAGCACAGCCCTCAAACAAACCCAAGTTTTATGTATTGGATATGTTTCCTTACCCTTCCGGTGCTGGTCTTCACGTAGGACACCCACTTGGCTATATAGCTAGTGATATTGTTGCACGCTATAAGCGACATAAAGGGTTTAATGTCCTTCATCCACAAGGGTATGATTCGTTTGGACTTCCAGCCGAACAATATGCCATACAGACAGGGCAGCACCCTGCCATTACTACCGAAACAAACATTAAACGCTACAGAGAGCAGCTAGATCGGATGGGGTTTTCTTTTGATTGGTCTCGAGAAGTGCGCACCTCTGATCCCTCCTACTACCGCTGGACACAATGGATTTTTTCTCTTTTGTTTGATGCTTGGTATGACAAAAAACAAAATAAGGCACGCCACATAGAAGCACTTATTGCACACCTAGAACAATATGGAACAAAAGATTTAGAAGCAGTTTGTGATGCTGATACACCCACATGTACCGCTCAAGAATGGGAAAACATGGATAAGGGTCAAAAACAAATGTTATTGCTTTACTTTCGCCTTACCTTTTTAGCAGAAACTGAAGTAAATTGGTGTCCCGCACTTGGAACAGTGCTTGCCAATGATGAGGTTGTGCAAGGAGTGTCTGAGCGTGGCGGGCACCCTGTAGAACGTAAAAAAATGAAGCAATGGAGTATGCGTATTTCTGCGTATGCCGACAGACTTCTTGAAGGATTAGATGCAATGGATTGGCCCGAACCATTAAAAGAAATGCAGCGTAATTGGATTGGAAAATCAGTTGGCTCAAATGTTCGATTCACTATTGAAAATAGCGAACGTCAAATAGAAGTCTTTACTACGAGGCCTGATACGCTTTACGGAGTTACTTTTTTAACCCTTGCTCCTGAACATGAATGGGTGCATGAACTCACAACAATTGAACAAAAACTTGAAGTTGACGCATATATTGCCCAATCGGCTCAGCGAAGTGAACGCGAACGTATGAGCGAAGTGGACCGTATTAGTGGCGTATTTACTGGGGCTTATGCACTACATCCACTTACCAAAGAAAAACTACCAATCTGGATTGGAGATTATGTTCTGGCTGGCTACGGAACAGGTGCTGTTATGGCAGTTCCATGTGGCGATCAACGGGATTTTGATTTTGCTACACATTTTAACCTTCCAATAAAAAACATTTTTAAAGGAGTAGATGTCAATGAAGCTGCTCATACTGCCAAGGAAAATACAATTATTGACAATTCAGATTTTTTAAATGGTCTGTCCTTTACTGAAGCAACTCAAAAGGTAATTAAAGTTTTAGAGGAAATGGGTATGGGTAAAGGCGCTACCACGTATCGACTTCGTGATGCCGTTTTCAGCAGACAGCGTTATTGGGGCGAACCTATTCCGGTGTATTACATAGACGGGAAGCCACAACTTGTTCCTGATGAATGCTTGCCATTAGAGCTGCCAGAAGTATCGAAGTATCTGCCTACAGCAGATGGAGCACCACCGCTTGGGAATGCTGCGGAATGGGCGTGGGACACCAAACAAAATAAAGTGGTTTCAAACCTAAAAATAGATCATAAAACGATTTTTCCACTTGAAAAAAACACCATGCCTGGATGGGCTGGAAGCTCTTGGTATTTCTATCGTTATATGGATGCTCAAAACCCAAACGCATTTGCTGGTGAAGAGGCGCTGAATTATTGGAGAGAAGTAGACTTGTATTTGGGTGGAAGCGAACATGCAACTGGGCATTTGCTTTATTCTCGTTTTTGGCAGTATTTTTTATTTGATTTTGATCTCGTTCCAGTAGCTAATTTTGCTAAAAAACTCATCAATCAAGGAATGATTTTGGGTGAGAGTGCCTTTATGTATCGTATTCCAGAAACACAAACCTATCTTTCCAAAGGGCTATGTAAAGGTAAGAATGTAATCCCCGTTCATGTAGATGTTTCTTTAGTTTCAGCTCAAAATGAGTTAAACATAGATGGGCTAAAAAAATGGCAACCTCATTTTTCCGATGCTAATTTCGAATTGGAAAACAGAAAATATATTGTTGGCCGTGAGGTCGAAAAAATGTCTAAATCCAAGTATAATGTCGTAAATCCAGATGCTATTTGTGATCAATATGGAGCAGACACACTACGTATGTATGAGATGTTTTTAGGTCCTATTGAACAAGCCAAGCCTTGGAATACTGCTGGGATTTCAGGTGTAAGCAACTTCTTGAACAAGTTCTGGCGTTTGTTTCATGACGGAGATGCATTTAATGTTAGTGATGAACACCCATCAAAAGATTCACTAAAAACCTTACACAAAACCATTGAAAAGGTCACGCAAGACATTGAACAATTTTCACTCAACACTTCGGTAAGCGCATTTATGATTGCTACGAATGAGCTGACTTCTCAAAAGTGTAATCATCGTAAAATTTTAGAGCCATTAACAATTTTACTTGCCCCGTTTGCACCACATATATGCGAAGAATTATGGTCGCTTTTGGGATATAAATCATCTATTACTACGGCTACATATCCAATTCCAAACCCCGACTATCTTCAAGATGACACTAAGAAATATCCGGTTAGCTTTAACGGAAAAATGCGCTTTACCCTTGCGCTCTCTACTTCACTCAGTAAAGACGAAATTGAAGTAGCAGTAATGGGAGACGACCGCACGCAAAGCTACTTGGATGGGAAGACACCTAAAAAAGTGATTGTGGTGCCAAATAAAATTGTGAACATTGTTGTTTGATATGCTCAACCCAGAATATATTGGTTTTTTTGCGGCAACACTAACCACTTCTGCATTTTTGCCGCAAGCGTACAAAATATGGAAATCCAAAAAGGCTGACGGTTTGTCACTTACCATGTACGGTGTAATGGGTACGGGAACCTTATGTTGGCTCATTTATGGCATATTGATTAAAAGTCCTTCGGTGATTGTTGCTAACACGATTTCTTTTTCCATCATTTTATTTATTGTTACTTTTATAGTCCGCGCAAAAAAGTAGCGTGGTATATTGTTTGCTAAACCTCAAATAAAAAGTTATGTACGGAGAATATTATTTACTTATAGCTGTTTTTGCTGGTGCCAGTATGTGGGTGCAGCATAAGCTAAAATCAAAGTTTAAGCAGTACTCTAAGGTGCAATTACGCAACCAAATGTCTGGCAAAGAAATTGCTGAGAAAATGCTTTCAGACCATGGGATTCGCGATGTACAGGTAACCGCTGTTCGGGGCAGGTTGACCGATCATTACAATCCTAAAAACAAAACAGTAAACCTAAGTGAAAGTGTTTATCACGAACGAAATGCTGCTGCTGCTGCTGTTGCTGCCCATGAATGCGGACATGCAATTCAACACGCTCAAAGTTATGAGTGGCTGCAGTTTAGGTCGCTACTAGTTCCTGTTGTAAGCGTAGCTTCTCAATTTTCTATGTATATTATTTTTGGTGGTTTTATGCTGGGAATAGGTTCTGCTATGGGTTATAATCTTGCAGTTGCAGGGGTAGTCCTTTTTGGATTGGGTACACTGTTTAGCTTCATTACACTTCCTGTTGAATATGACGCAAGTAACCGTGCGTTAGCTTGGTTACAACGTAAAAATATGGTCAGTCAAAAAGAGTATGTAATGTCGAAAGATGCACTCAAATGGGCTGCTCGTACCTATGTGGTTGCTGCATTAGGTTCGCTAGCAACGCTTATTTACTTTGCCCTACGCGTAGCAAGTTCAAGACGTTAGATTTTTATTTGACGATCAATTTGTTGATGTAGTGAAATAAACGTTTCGGTTCTTGAAACACCTTCAATAGACTGAATTTTATGATTCAGAAGTTGCATTAAATGCTCATTGTTTTTACATAGAATCTTTATTAAAATACTCCAGTTTCCTGTAGTATAGTGGCACTCAACAACTTCTGGAATTTTTCGAAGTTGTGACACTGCTTCAGGATTTCGCATGGCTTTGTCAAGATAAACGCCAATGTAGGCTGTGGTGGAATAGCCTAATGATGACGGGTTAAGTTTTAAGAAACTTCCTTTGATGAGGTCGGCGTCTTCAAGTTTTTTTATGCGCTGATGTACCGCAGACCCCGAGAGATTTAGTTGTCGCGCTATTTCTTGGACTGGAGTGCGTGCATTTTCCATAAGTACACGTAAAATAGCTTTGTCTATGCCATCGAGTGAAATGTGTTCCTCTATTTTTTTCAATGCGTTTGTTTTGGGGTGTAAACTTAGTAAACTATTTTAGAAAAAATTAATGATGAGACATAAAGCATACACTATTTGGGGCGTGATTTTCTGTGGTAGCGCTGTTGTTTTTGGGGCTTTTGGTGCCCATCTACTCGAGCAATGGCTTAGTGCCGATGCGCTTAACAGCTATGAAGTTGGAGTGAGATATCAATTTTTTCACGGCTTAGCCTTACTTTTTTTAGCAGCTGACCAAAGTATTCCTTTTACAAAACGAAGCGCACTGTTGTTTGTGGTAGGTACACTATTGTTTTCGGGCTCAATTTATGGGCTATCATTGAGCAACAATGGAGCAACACTACTTGGTCCAGTGACACCTATAGGTGGATTACTGCTAATAATAGGTTGGGTGAACTTGTTATTTGGGTATGTTAGAAGCTAATTATCGCTTGTTGGCAGCAGCAATATAAACGTCTATTGCTTTGGTCATAGATGGATTTTCTGGTGTTGGAGCCAAAATATCAATTCGTAGTCCTTTGCTTTCAGCGGCCTTTTTTGTAGAGGGTCCAAATACAGCAATTCTTGTGTTGTTTTGCTCGAAGTCAGGAAAGTTGTGAAACAAAGATTCAATACCTGAAGGGCTAAAAAACACCAAAATATCATAATAAACGTCGCGTAAATCTGACAAGTCACTGATTACGGTTTTATAAAAAACACCTTTTGTCCATGTTATGCCAGAAGCATCCAACGCCTCGGGAATACTTGGCTTTAAAGCATCTGAACAGGGCAACAAAAACTTTTCGTCTTTATATTTTACAACTTCTTTCAAAACGTCGTCTAGCGTTCGTGTTCCTACATACACTTTCCGCTTGCGATATACGATATATTTTTGGAGGTAATATGCAACGGCTTCAGATTGGCAAAAGTAACGTAATGTGCTTGGCACCGTGTATCGAAGTTCCTCGGCTATGCGAAAGAAATGGTCTATAGCATTACGGCTTGTGAAAATAATCGCACTAAACTTTGTAATGTCTATTTTCTGTAATCGAACTTCTCTAGAAGAAACTCCTTCAACATGGATAAACGGGCGAAAATCAATGGTGACTTTTCGTTTTTCTATGAGTTGATTGTACGGAGAATTTTCAATTGCAGGCGCAGGTTGAGAAACCAATATGGTTTTCACTTTCGCCGGTTTTGTCAGAAGTTGAGTATTTGAGTCAGTAGCCATATAGGGGCGATTTCAGAGGCGCAAATATACAAAATAATATACATCCGCTTAGCGTTAATGTGTTTAAAATATAATTTAAATGAACGAATGTGAATGATGCATGTAATTGCCAGTTAACTTATTTCTATTACCAGAGATGCCAAAGGTGTAAGATTGAAAAATACTAAAGATAAAGTTAGACATCCATAGAAAAAAGCCAACTTTTCTTTAAAAATAGAACGGATAAAAAATAGCTTAAAAAGCCCTTCACGCTGTCTTATTACAGAAAAAAGGCCTCCTTCCATCACAGTTCTTACTGTCCAAAAAAGGATAAAAATCCCTACCCATTCTAACACTGCAAAGTGGAATGTATTCACACTTAATTCAGACGAGCTAAGCACTTGTATGAGAATTCCAAAAATAAGTGCTCGAAACAAAAAACAGCTCAGAGAAAATACACTTGACTCGACAAAGGGTTTGTTAACTTCAGAATTTCGACTAGTTCCTTCCCAAAAAACCAACATAGACCGAAATCGCATTGGATTTAAAAGCTTTATTACAACAAGCATTGTGAGCGCTACAACAAGAAATAACCCTAAATATGAAACATCAAGTTCACGAAGTTGATACATAGCACAAAAGTATCTAAAATTTTGCGCTACGCTCACGCATTTAAATATGTATTTTAGCTAATACATGAACTCGACAATAGTTGTAATACCAACCTTTAATGAAGTAGACAATATTCAATCTATACTAGAGGCAATATTGCAGTTGTCTTTGGATGCTGACATTTTGGTTGTAGATGACAATTCACCCGATGGGACTGCTAAAGTAGTAGAAGAGTTAATGAAAAAACATCCTCAAGTACATCTCACTATTCGTGAAAAAAAAGAAGGACTTGGCCCTGCTTATGTGCACGGATTTAAATGGGTGTTGGACCGAGAGTATACCTATATTTTTGAAATGGATGCAGACTTTTCACATCCACCAGAAGCATTGTTGCCCATGCTAGCACTTTTAGAGGAAGATAAAGCAGATGTGGTAGTAGGTTCTCGTTATAAAGATGGCATTCGTGTGCGAAAATGGCCGTTAAGTAGAATTGCACTTTCAGTAGGAGCATCTTTATATGTACGTGCTGTAACAGAATTGCCCGTTGCAGACCCTACTGCTGGCTACGTGGGATATCAAACAAATGTTTTAAGGACATTAGATTTTTCGGAAATCCGATTCAAAGGATATGCTTTTCAAATAGCATTAAAATTTTGGGCTTGGAAAAAAGGCTTTCGAATTGCTGAATTCCCTATTACTTTTACAGATCGAAAAAAAGGCGTGTCAAAAATGAATGGTTCCATTATTAGCGAAGCTATTTTTGGCATTGTTTTTATGAAATTTAGAAGCTTGGTTCAAAAAAAAACTAATTAATGAGAAAATTACTAATTCAAGGAGCTCAGGTTGTCAATGAAGGAAAAACAGCAAAGCTTGATGTTCTTGTTGAAGGCGAACGCATTTTTAAAGTCGCACCTAATATTGAATCAACTCCAGACATGGAAGTCATTGATGCGGCGGGAAAACATTTATTACCTGGATGCATTGATGATCAGGTACATTTCCGCGAACCAGGACTTACCCACAAGGCTACAATTGCTACAGAATCTAAAGCCTGTGTTGCAGGAGGAATTACTTCTTTTTTTGAGATGCCCAACACCAATCCACAGACAACTACAGCTGAAGCATTTAAAAATAAGTTAGATATAGCTGCACGTACTTCTTGGGTAAACTACGGAT
>JAYPBW010000034.1:0-5511 GCA_038124405.1 Flavobacteriaceae bacterium
GTCTAATTCCAGGAGGTATAGCAATAACAAGTAGTTGGGCGTCAGCGACAAAAGACGCTATATCACCCAATATGCCAGAGTTGTTTAGTTCAATAGTGAAGGACTCCATTCCAATTGATTGTAATTCGGCATGTTTTTGCGCTGAGGTTACACTTCCTTTAACTGAGTATCCTTGAGCAATAAGTGCTTTTGCAAGTGCTTTTCCTAGCCAACCACACCCTAAAATCGAAACGGTTTTCATATAATTTGTAAATGTATCTTTTTTATGGAATACATGAATATTAATTTTTTTTCCTATCTTTTGTTCAACAAAACACTAACAATGCCTATAAAAAGTTTTCAAGCGGCACGTGAAAAACTCACCTCTAAAAGGAGAAAATCCCTTTTGGTGCGTGATTATATGACGCGAAACTTGATTACGTTTTCTAGAGGACAATCTATTTTGGAGGTGATGCGAGTTTTAATTCGAAACAAAATTTCAGGCGGCCCTGTTGTAGACGAGTTATCTAGACTTGTGGGTATTATTTCCGAAGCAGATTGCATTAAACACTTGTCTGAAGGAAAATACTTTAATCAACCTTTTTTTGATAGAAAAGTAGAAGATAGTATGACAGCAGAAGTTGATACTATTGATGCAGATAAAACTATTTTTGATGCAGCTACCCTTTTTCATAAAACCAACCGAAGACGTTTGCCGGTATTAGAGCGCGGTAGGTTGATAGGACAAATTAGTAGGCAAGACGTTGTAAAAGCAGCGCTGTTGTTGCGGAGTCAACGTTGGCGTTAGTTTATATTAACTTTAATTTCCCCAAATCATGAGTACAATCCAAAATAATGTTCAACTAATAGGTCACCTTGGCGACAAGCCTGAAGAGGTTAATTTAGGAAAATCAAAAAAACTTGCTAAGTTTTCACTTGCTACAAACCTTCGTTATAAAAACAAAGAGGGTGATGCGGTAGAAAACACACAATGGCACCGGATTGTTGCATGGGATAAGCTAGCAGATGTTTGTTTGGAACATTTAAAAAAAGGAAGTCACTTGGCGTGTCAAGGGCGTTTAGTATATCGCGATTATGAAACTAAATCTGGAGAGAAACGCCACACAGCTGAGATTCATTTGGATGAAATATTAATGTTGTAAACTATTCATAAACACTTACTGCGGTTCGATATGTATTTGCATGGGCTTCTACAATGAGATTGACATCTGGTGCATAGCCACCACCCATACTGCATTGAACAGGAATTTTATGTTCATGACATAAGGAAAGAACAAGTTCGTCTCGTTTTTGAGCACCCTCTAATGAAAGTGCTAAACGACCAAGTTTATCTTCTTTAAGTACATCTACTCCAGAGAGATAAAACACAAAATCAGGGTGAAGGGTTTTGATTAGCGAATCCAAGTGTTCTTCTAAAAGCTCTAAATATTCGTTGTCTTTCGTGTTGTCTTCAAGAGCAATATCTAAATCACTTGTTTCTTTTTGAAACGGATAGTTTGCCTTACCATGCATAGAAAACGTAAATACTTTTGGGTTGTTTTGAAACAGTGCCGCTGTTCCATTTCCTTGATGTACATCTAAATCAACAATCAAAATCTGACTAGCCTTTTTGGTGTGCAACAAGTAGTTTGCAGCAATTGCCTGATCGTTAAGAAGGCAAAACGCTTCTCCACGATCATAAAACGCATGATGTGTTCCCCCCGCAATATTAAATGCAATTCCGTTTAATAGCGCATGTTCACATCCCCTAATTGTGCCTTGCGCAATAACGCATTCTCTTTCAATAAGTGCTTCAGAAAGTGGAAATCCTATTCTTCGGACTTGCTTTTTGTTAAGGGATAAGTTTAGCAGCTCTTTGTAATAAGCGATACTGTGTGTTCGCAATACATGTTCGTCTTCAATGCGATTAGGTGCAAAAAATTGATTTTCAAAACAGGTGCCTTCTCGCTTTAATTGTTCTGGTAAAAGTTCATATTTAAGCATTGGAAACCGATGCCCCTTTGGGAGCGGATGTGCATAAATATGGTGATGGGCAATGTAAATCATTGCCGCAAATATAGTTTAGCCTTTGATACCTTTTCTGAAAATAAAAGCAGCAATGAATAAAATAAAACCTACAATAAAAAGTGAACTGATAAGTCCTGTATCGGAATTAAAAACAAATATATTTTTAAAAACCTCGGTAGTGTCAATTTCTAAAATGTCAATTAAGGGAAAGGTTAGTAACAACAAAGAAGTGCCCAGGGCAAACAATCTCTTGTATAGTGGTAATGTATCCATGGTTTAAGATTTGAGTACAATAAATATAAGGAATGCTATGTAGATTAAGAACGATAATACATCATTAGAAAAACTAAACTCACGTTGGAATAACTACAATAAGCGGTATTTATTATTGTAGTTTTTCTAATTGAAGCGCAATAGCGTCATCTTCTATTTTTTCGAATAATAGTGCCGCTTTTCCAAGTAAATGACCAGTTTCAATACTTTTCAAAGTACTTACATCATTCCATCCAATGCTAGCTGGTAGTTGTAACATATTGCGAAGTTTTTGTGCTGTGTATGGTAAAAAGGGCTCCGACACAATTGCCAATCCTGCGGCCACTTGTAGCGCAGTGTGCATGATTGTTTTAACACGTTCGGGAGTTGTTTTTATAAGTTTCCAAGGCTCTTCTTCGGCCAAATATTTATTTCCAAGACGTGCCAATTGCATCATTTCTTGACTTGCAGCTCTAAACTTATACTGTTCAATAAGTGTAGCAATTTTAGACGGGGCGTTCGCAAGCTCATTTAGAGTTGCGGTATCAGCAGTTGTATGTGCATTTGGTTCAGGGACCACACTGCCATAGTATTTGTGCATTAACACCATCACTCTATTGATGAAATTACCAAAAATAGCAACTAATTCACTGTTGTTACGGGTTTGGAAATCACTCCATGTAAAGTCATTGTCTTTGGTTTCGGGAGCATTTGCTGTCAATACATACCTCAATACATCTTGTTTTTCGGGGAAATCTTCAAGGTATTCATGCAACCATACCGCCCAGTTCTTAGATGTTGATAGCTTTTGCCCTTCTAGGTTTAAAAATTCATTTGCGGGCACATTTTCAGGAAGTATATAATCCCCCATCGCTTTAAGCACCGCTGGGAAAATAATGCAATGAAATACAATATTGTCTTTCCCGATAAAGTGTACGAGTTCAGTCTTATCGTCTTGCCAGTAGGGTTTCCAATCTTTTCCTTCTTGAGCCGCCCATTCTTTGGTAGCCGAGATATAACCAATAGGCGCATCAAACCACACATACAAAACCTTGCTTTCTCCTCCTTCCACGGGAACTGGAATTCCCCATGATAGATCACGGGTAACCGCCCTTGGCTTAAGACCATCGTCTATCCACGATTTTACTTGTCCCAGCACATTTGTTTTCCAATCTGATTGATGCCCCTCTAAAATCCAAGAACGTAAAAAAGATTCGTATCGATCTAGGGGTAGATACCAATGCGTTGTGGTTTTAAGACTTGGCTTTTCACCTGAAAGTGCCGATTTAGGGTGTATCAAATCGGTAGCGTTTAGGGAACTTCCGCAAGCTTCGCATTGGTCGCCATACGCTTCACCATAACCGCATTTAGGGCAAGTGCCCACAACAGACCTATCAGCTAAAAACTGATCTTCTTTAGCATCGTAGAGTTGCTCTGTTGTTCGGGTTTCAAAACAGTCATTGGCATGCATGGTTTTGAAAAATTCTTGTGCTGTCCCTCTATGTACTTCACTTGAAGTTCTGCCATAATAGTCAAAAGAAACCCCAAATGCATCAAACGAATCTTTAATGATGTTATGATACTTATCAATAATTTCTTTAGGAGTAACACCTTCTTTTTTAGCCTTCATAGAAATGGCCACTCCGTGCTCATCGCTACCGCAAATAAATAATACTTCTTTACCGCGCATTCGTAAGTAGCGTGCATAAATATCGGCGGGCACATATACGCCTGCCAAATGCCCAATATGGATGGGTCCGTTGGTGTAAGGTAATGCTGCGGTAATAGTATAGCGTTTGCTCATGCGATTGTGTTCGGCTACAAAAATAGGCATTTAACGCCTTCTTTTTATTTGATTTTATATCTTTAAATATCCCAATAGTAACATCATGAACACAGTTAACAAAGGAAAACAAGGCGAAGACCTAGCTGCTGCATATTTGCAAAAAAGGGATATCGTATTTGGGCACGAAACGTTTACTATCAAAAGGCTGAGATTGATATTATAGCCCAAAAAAAGGATGTCTTGTGTGTTGTTGAGGTAAAATGGCGCAAATCTGCATTTCATGGGGAGCCTCAAGAGTTTGTTACACCAAAAAAAAGAAAGCTACTGGCATGTGCCGCTGCTTATTTTATAGAAAAGCACCAATGGCAAGGCGAAACACAATTTGACATCATTAGTATCACAGGTGTAATGCCAAACCACACCATTAAACACATCGAAAGGGCATTTTATTTTTTCTAATATTGTTATTTTTATAACATTTTGTTTTTAAATTACTACCTTTGTGAAATAATTCACAACCATGAAAACCATTGCTTCTGCCGTAGAGGAATACATCAAATCGAAGCCATTTTTAATTAGCGCACTTACTCAAGGGATTATTAACCTAACCTCTTTATCTCGGACCATGCAAGATGAGATACAACAGAATACCCAAAAGCCTGTTCGTACGGGTGCCATTGTAATGGCACTCAAGCGCCTTTCAACAGATTTGGAATTTCGCTATTCTCATAAAATCATCAAAACATTAAAAAACATTGGTGATATTACGGTGAGATCTGCCCTAATAGACTATAATTTTAAAGTGTCCGATACTTTGTTGGCAGCGCAGGCAAAACTATTATCACAACTCCAACTTTCTAGTGAAAACTTCTACACGTCTTCACGTGGTGTACACGAATGTAACATTGTGGTTAGTGAACATTTGGCTTCTTTGGTTGATACTTTTTTAGAGCAGGAAGAATGCCTTCACAAGGAGGAAAATCTATCTTCAATAACCTTAAAACTTCCCACAGAGAATGTAGCCATTCCTGGGATTTATTATTTTGTTTTTCAGCGCCTTTCTTGGGAAGGAGTTAATATCTACGAAGTAATTTCAACTTCTAATGAGTTTACTATTTTAGTAAATGACGAGCAAGTAGATAAGGCCTTTAGAGTTATTAAAGATCTTAAACAGTTGTAGGTTTTTTTAATGATTGAAGTATCGTAATAGCCTGAGTTAAACTTGATATTTCATTAATTACAACTACAAGTTTCTGCCCTTCTTTGGTGCTTTTTTCTTTGAGCTGTGCTGTTCCCAATGTACCAAGTTTACGAAGCATGAAGGTAAACGCTTCTTCTTGGTAGAAAGGACTTTCGGGGTCTGCCATAAAAGTGCAAATACATTTGTGCTTTTTCAAAATGATTTTTTCAAACCCTAAAGATGCACCAAGCCATTTTAGTCGTACACTTTCAAAAAGGGCTAGTGT
>JAYPBW010000034.1:5521-9478 GCA_038124405.1 Flavobacteriaceae bacterium
GTGTAGGTAAGGGGAGCGCACCAAATCTATCGATGAGAGAAGCCCCAAAAGCAGTGAGTTCTTCTTCGTTTTTTACCGTGGCAAGTTCTTGATATTGCGTTAGACGTTCCGTCACATTATTGATGTAGTCGGTGGGGAAAAAGATTTCAAAATCGGTATCTAGTGTTACTTCTTTAACTGTTGGTTTTTGATCAGGATAAAGGGCTTTGAACTCATTTTGTTGTAATTCTTCTATGGCATCTTTTAGGATTTTTTGGTAGGTTTCAAAACCTATATCATTGATAAACCCGCTTTGCTCGCCTCCTAATAAATCACCTGCTCCTCTAATTTCCAAATCTTTCATGGCAATTTGAAACCCAGAACCTAGTGCGGTGTATTGACTTACGGCTTCCATACGTTTTCGTGCATCGTCTGTGAGGACCGAGAATGGAGGAGTTATAAAGTAACAAAAGGCTTTTTTGTTACTACGGCCTACACGTCCGCGCATTTGGTGCAAGTCACTAAGCCCAAAATGATTGGCATTATTAATAAAAATAGTATTAGCGTTTGGAACATCAAGCCCGCTTTCTATAATGGTTGTTGCTACCAGAATATCATACGTTCCGTTGATAAAACCGAGCATCAAATTTTCTAATTTATTTCCCGGTAGTTGTCCGTGTGCGGTAGCTATTCGGGCATCGGGAATTAGACGCTGTAGCATTCCCGAAACCTCTCCAATATTTTCTATACGATTGTGAACAAAAAATACTTGTCCGCCGCGTTGTAGCTCATAAATTACAGCATCACGTATTTGTTCTTCATTCCATGATATTACTTGACTTTCTATTGGATATCGGTTGGGAGGAGGTGTGTTTATTACCGATAAATCTCGTGCTGCCATAAGGCTGAATTGCAGTGTACGTGGTATGGGTGTTGCGGTTAGTGTAAGTACATCTACATGTTCTTTTAAGGAACGCAATTTTTCCTTTACATTGACTCCAAACTTTTGCTCTTCGTCTACAATGAGTAACCCCAAATCTTTAAAGGATACCGATTTTCCAACCAGTTGGTGTGTGCCAATTACAATATCAATTGCTCCGTTAGAAATTCCTTCTAGTACTTCTTTTTTTTGTTTGGTGCTTCTAAACCGGTTGAGGTAATCAATTGTAACGGGAAATTCTTTTAGCCGTTTTTTGAAAGTGTTATAATGCTGAAATGCCAATATGGTAGTAGGCACTAAAACAACAACTTGCTTGCCGTTATCAACTGCTTTAAAAGCTGCCCGAATGGCAACTTCAGTTTTTCCAAAACCTACGTCACCACACACCAATCTGTCCATGGGTTTTTGATCTTCCATGTCTTGTTTTACGGCTTCTGTTGCGGAGCGTTGGTCGGGCGTGTCTTCAAATAAAAAAGATGCTTCTAATTCGTGTTGTAAATAAGTGTCTGGACCACAAGCAAACCCTTTGTTCATTCGCCGTTTGGCATAAACATTTATTAGGTTAAATGCTATTTCCTTCACTTTTTTCTTTGTCTTTTGTTTAATTTTTTTCCAAGCTCCCGAACCTAACTTGTACACTTTGGGTGTTGCCCCGTCTTTTCCGTTGTACTTAGAAATTTTATGTAACGAGTGAATGCTTACATACAGGATATCTCGTTCTCCATACAACAATTTGATAGCCTCTTGAGTTTTTCCCTCAACGTCAATACGCTGCAACCCTCCAAAGGTGCCAATACCATGATCGATGTGCGTAACGTAATCTCCAACTTCAAGTTGCGCTAATGCTTTGAGCGAAATCGCCTGTTTTTTGGAATATCCATTTTTAAGGCGGAACTTGTGATAGCGTTCAAAAAGCTGATGGTCTGTATAGCAAACAATATTTTCATCTTCATCTATAAACCCTTGATATAAAGGGGCTACCCAACACTCAAAAGATGTTTCGGGTGCAATTTCATGAATGATTTGGGTAAGTCGTTCTTTTTGAGTTTCTGAGGCACAAAAAATATGGTTTGTACGTTGTATTTCGGAATTCTCTGTCAAATG
Organism: Flavobacteriaceae bacterium; assembly: GCA_038124405.1. GTDB lineage: Bacteria > Bacteroidota > Bacteroidia > Flavobacteriales > Flavobacteriaceae > UBA7446. The sequence continues at coordinate 7,545 of JAYPBW010000034.1, forward strand.
CTTGACAAACCAATCAAACTTGCGTTTAAAGTGAGGTTGCGGCTGACATGAAAATTCAAGTGTTGCTTGTTGTTTTGATGCTGAAAAATGCACGGTAGAAAATGCGTCAGCTTCTTTCAAAAAAGCGTCACCATCGATAAATAATTCTTTAGGCGTCAATCTTCTAATTTCTCCTGAAAGGTTTTGATACGCTTTTTCGGCATGCTTATAAAGCGCATCTAGCTCATTACAAATTATAGATTGATTTTGAGTGCAGAATAGTGTGTCGGCAGCAACAAACGAGAGTAACGACTGGCGCGCTTCTTTTTGTTCTTTTTGCTCAATATTTGCCAATACTTTTACAAGCTCAAACGATTCAGTTGAGCGTTGACTCGTAACATCGAAACTTCGAATAGTGTCTATTTCATCGCCAAAAAATTCAATCCTGTAAGGTTCGTCATTTCCAAACGAATACACATCTAAAATTCCACCACGAACAGCAAATTCACCTGGCTCAGAAACAAAATCTACACGTTTGAAATCAAAATCGAATAATGTCTCATTCACAAAATCAATACTTAACTCATCTCCCTTTTTTACGGCTAAGGTTTTTTGTTCTAATCCTTTGGTTGTGAGCACTTTTTCAAAAAGCGCCTCGGGATAGCTAACCACCAACTGTTTTGGCAGCTCTTTTAACTTCTGCAATACTTCAGCACGCAGTAGCACATTCGCATTATCGGTTTCCTCCATATTGTAAGGTCTTCGATAACTTGACGGAAAAAATAAAGGAGTGTTGGGTAAGAGTACTTCAAGATCATTATAAAAGTAGGCAGCTTCTTCTTTAGAATTTAGTATCCATATCACAGTTGAATGGTGCTTGTCAAACAACGATTTTACCAAAAAACTGTGTTTGGAACCAATAAGCCCCGAAGCATATACACTGCCATTAGCGCATGCGCTTTCATAAACCGCAAGACTTTGCGGATTGTTTTGGTATAGCACTGGAATTTTGGTCACGTGCACTTTTTGACAAAAGTACAAACTCAATCCTCTACCGAACAGAAATGCGTTATTTTTTAAACAAATTTATTCCCCAGCGTGAAAGAATAACACATGCAGTTCATGTAAGAGTTATTACATTTGCATCCCATGAAAGAGACACAAATTCGTGAAGCTACGTCTGCAGATGCCTTAGGCATACTTGCGCTCATTCAAGAGCTAGCCGTTTTTGAACGTGAACCCAATGCGGTTGAGGTTACCGTTGACGAACTCATAGAAGACGGTTTTGGGGAAAACCCTAAATTCCAATGTTTTGTAGCTGAAATGGACAATAATATAGTAGGTATTGCACTATTTTATCCGTGCTATTCTACATGGAAAGGGAAATCGTGGCATTTAGAAGATTTGATTGTCACTGAGGCATGTAGAGGAAAAGGAATTGGTTTTGCCCTATTGAAAAAATTTATTGCTTTTGCTCATGCTTCTGGTGTTCGACGCATTCAATGGGTTGTGTTAGACTGGAATACTACTGCTATTGAGTTCTACGAAAAACAAGGATCAACTACGTTGTCAGACTGGAGAATTACCCAAATGACTGAGGGGAATATGAAACAATTTATAGCCAAAAATCATGCACGTATTTAAATTTGGAGGCGCATCTGTAAAAGATGCCGAAGGAGTAAAAAATGTAGTTCATGTATTGACCAAAACAGGTCATGAAAATACGGTAGTTGTCATCTCTGCTATGGGAAAAACTACAAATGCGCTAGAAGCAGTTGTAGAGGCATATTTTGAAGTACCTGAATCGTATAAAAAGATACTAAACGATGTAGAAGTTTTTCATCAAAATATTATAAAAGAGCTTTTTGGAAGCACCACTACACCGGTAAGTAAACGTGTCAAAAACCTATTTGAGCAATGCCAACTATTTTTAGCTAATAACCTCAAACCTCATC
>JAYPBW010000034.1:9488-10900 GCA_038124405.1 Flavobacteriaceae bacterium
CCGCTCACCTCATCCTGCTTTTGTTTACGATCAGGTGGTTAGCTATGGTGAATTGGTATCGACTTCTATAGTATGCGCATACTTAAACCATATTGGCATATCATCTGAATGGGTTGATGCCAGATCTTGCATCAAAACGGATAGTTTTTACAGAAGTGCTCATCTTGATTGGGAACGCACCCATGAAGCCATTCAAAATCAAATGCAAGGAAGTATGTTGAAAATCACCCAAGGATTTATTGGGTCTGATGATAATAACTTTACCACTACCCTTGGTAGAGAAGGGTCCGATTATTCAGCCGCCATTTTCGCATATTGTCTAGGAGCTACTGATGTTACCATATGGAAAGACGTACCGGGTGTGTTAAATGCCGATCCAAGGGTGTTTGATAAAACGGAACTATTACATCACATTTCTTATCAAGAGGCCATAGAGTTGGCTTTTTACGGAGCATCAGTAATTCATCCCAAAACACTACAACCCTTACAACGAAAAGAAATTCCATTGTTTGTTAAGTCGTTTTTGAACCCTACAGCAAACGGCACTCAAGTAGGGAAAGGAGTGCGTATGCGCCCTGAAGTACCGTGTTATATTGTAAAAAAAGAACTATCGCTATTGCGCCTTTCTACAAGAGATTTTTCATTTGTTGTAGAAGATAATATTAGTGATATTTTTAGGCTATTACATGAGTACAAAATGTCTGTTGATTTAATTCAGAATTCAGCCATTAGCTTTTCGGTTTGTGTAAATGATACGTATCAAAACATGGAGGCATTATTGCATGTGCTTCGCGCCCGATTTGATGTACAGCATACTCCAAATGTGACACTCTATACTATCCGTCATTTTGAGAAAGACTCGGCAGACACCCTATTAAAAACACACGAACTGTTACTTGAGCAGCGTACCGAGACTACCTTGCAGTTAGTGATGAAATAGTTTTTGCAAATTTCTAAGTGAAAATGGCTTATCTCAAATGAGACTTCACAAACGACTTACAATATTTTTTGATTTCGTCGCGTGTGGTTGCAAATGCCTTTTGTATTTCAATAGCATCATCAGAATTTAACTTAGATGGATCGCTGAAGTTTTGGTGCCATCGTTGTGCACTTTTACTTGGAATAGTTGGACAATTTTGATTGGCATGATCACAAACTGTGATAATGTGGTCAAATTCAATTTCCGCATATTCATCTACGTGATTTGAAGTATTATTACTTATATCAATACCCGCTTCTTGCATGATGTGCACGGCATTTGGATTTAGCCCATGGGTTTCAATGCCTGCACTATAAACGTTAACAATGCCACCTCCATAAAACTCCATAAAGCCATGCGCCATTTGGCTTCGGCAAGAGTTTCCTGTACACAGAATTAAAATATTTTTCATAAGCGCTAAATAAATGGTTTT
>JAYPBW010000034.1:10910-13756 GCA_038124405.1 Flavobacteriaceae bacterium
TTATTTTACCTGACTCTTCACATAATGTTAAGATTATTTAAAAAAATCGGATTGCATTAAAGCGTTAACTTTTTTAAGAATAACCTCACTTAATTCAACATGGCTTTTGGTAGTCCATCCTGCCACATGAGGAGTAAAAATAATATTGGATTGTCGCGATAAATAATCCCATTCACTTGAAGACGCAATGGAAACATCAAAAGCACTATTTTCCATATCAAGCACATCAAGACAAGCTCCTTTAATTACGCCCTTTTTAAGTCCTTCAACTAAATCGGAAGTAACCACTTGATTGCCTCTTGCGGTATTGATAAGCCAAAACGGATTCTTCATCTCCGTTATAAAATTTCTATTTACGTAGTGAAATGTAGTGTCGTTTAAAGGCAAGTGAAGGCTAATAACATCAGCCTCTTGTTGTATGGTTTCTAAAGATACTTGCCTTGCATATTCATCTCCAAGACCGGGAAGAATATCGTGACATAATACAGTTGTATCAAATCCCGAAAGTTTTTTTGCAAACTGTTTTCCTGTGTGACCATAGCCAATAACCCCAACAGTTTTTCCGTCCAATGCTTCACCTCGATTGGCTTCACGTTCCCATGTTCCTTTTCGAACTTCTGCATTGGCAGTATGAATTTTATTGAATAAACTCAGCAGCATTCCTAGTGCATGTTCGCCCACAGCAGGACTATTTCCTTCTGGCGCAGCCAATACGGCAATGCCTAGTTTTTTAGCAGTTTCCACATCAATATTTTCTAAGCCTGATCCTACACGAGCAATGAATTTTAGGCTTGTTGCCTTGTCTAAAAATGTCCTGTCAATGGGAAAACGACTTCGTAAAACCAGCCCTACGTACTGATGGATGTCTTGTTCTATAACAGCTTTTGGTGCTGAAGTATTGATGGTATTCTCAAACCCTAAATCTTCTAGACCTTCCACCAAAATTGGGTGGTTTGTATCTATGTGTAAAACCCGTTTCATGCTAAAAGCCTAAAATGATTTTGGCAATGTAAAAGAAAAGAAAGATGCCAAAAATGTCATTGCTTGTGGTAATAAAGGGTCCTGTAGCAATAGCAGGGTCGATGTTGTTTTTATCCAAAATGATAGGCACAAAAGTTCCGACGAGTGCCGAAACTACAATAACACATAGCATGGAAAGTGCTATAGTAAAGCTAACCGTTGTGTCGAGCTCTAAAAAATACCCAAATACGATGAGCAATCCGCCAAGGGCAACTCCATTAATCAAGCTTAAGCCTACTTCTTTTAGCAAGCGATTAAATAAACTCCCTTTTACAATGTCATTTGCCAATCCTTGTACAATAATAGCTGAAGATTGCACGCCAACATTACCAGCCATTGCCGCAATAAGTGGTGTAAAAAAGAATAGTGTTTTATAAGAAGGATGATGCATAACTTCTTCAAAACCTTCAAGTATAAAAACGCTACCTAGACCACCAATAAGCCCCAAAATAAGCCAAGGCAAACGTGCTTTAGTAAGGTCAACAATACTATCGTCAGCCTCCACATCGGCAGCAATACCAGCTGCTAGTTGATAGTCTTTGTCTGCTTCTTCTTTGATAAAATCAACGATATCATCAATTGTAATTCTCCCAAGTAATTTTTTCTCATCGTCCACCACTGGGATAGCTTCAAGGTCGTATTTGGTCATGAGTTTAACCACTTCTTCGCCTTGATCATGAACATTTACATAATCTACTTTTGGAATATAAACCGATTTTATTTTGGCTCTGTCGTTTGCGGTAAGCAGGTCTTTTAATGACAGCCTACCTAACAAGACATTATTATCATCAACTACATAAATAGAGTGCACTCTTTTTACTTCGGTAGCCTGAACGCGCATTTCGCGTACACATTTTGTTACGGTCCAATTTTCGTTGACTTGCACCAATTCTTTTGCCATAAGACCACCAGCAGAATCTTCATCATAGGCAAGAAGTTCTTGAATGTCTTGCGCATGTTCTTCATCTTCAATTTGAGCAATCACCTCAGCTTGACGTTCTTCGGGGAGTTCTGCAATCAAATCTACCGCATCATCGGTATCGAGCTCTTCTACCTCTTCGGCAATTTCTTTAACCGAAAGCGATTGAAGAATAGCCTCTCTTATGTCCTCATCTACTTCAGTTAGTACATCTGACGTTTTCTCGGAATCTAGTAGCTTAATTAGATATACACCTTCTTTAACAGAAAGTTCATCAACAATTTCGGCAAGGTCGGCATAGTGATATTCTTCAGTACGCTTTTTAAGTGCTTTGGTATTGCGCTGCTCAATGTCGCTTTTTATTTGCGCTAGTAATTCGTCATTGAGTTGGAAGGGTGTCATCAGCTATTTTTTGTGTTAGCACTATAAACTCATCAACACCCAAACGTTCTGGGCGCTCATCAAAGATACTATCTTCTTTTAAACTAGCCGAAAGGCCGAATGATTTTAAACTGTTACGTAAGGTTTTTCGGCGTTGTTGAAAAGCTGTTTTTACAATTCTAAAAAATAGTTTGTCGTCACAGGGAAGCTCGATATTTTCTTTTCGAACTAACCTGATAACTCCAGAAGCCACTTTTGGTGGTGGATTAAATACAAATCGAGACACATTAAAAAGGTATTCGCAATCGTAAAAGGCTTGCGTCAAAACCGATAAAATACCATACGCTTTACTTCCGGGTTTTTCACAAATGCGTTCCGCCACCTCTTTTTGAAACATCCCCGAAAATTCGGGTATTTGCTTCCGCTGCTCAATTACCTTAAACAAAATTTGGCTTGATATATTGTACGGAAAATTTCCAATAAAAGCCACTTGACCTTTGAAATAATCGCTTAAGGTTAATTTTAA
>JAYPBW010000035.1:0-5440 GCA_038124405.1 Flavobacteriaceae bacterium
ATTCAATCGCAGCCACTGCACTTTCTGCTATAACTAGGTGCTGCGCATTCATAATTTTGTATGTATTCAGTTCACTATTCGTAAGCACTTCTGTTGATGAAAGGTTACGACTTGACAAATACACATTTTGGTTTGGTGCTCCCAATACCCAAAGTGACTTTTTATCGGCAATACCTAACGCATTAAGTGCAGCCTCAAAAGATTTTGTTTTTGGTGCGTCAAACTGAAAATCTTCAACAATTGTGATGCTTTTTTGCTTCGCCTTCAAACTAAATGCTGATTTGCGCGCCAATCGCTTCACGTTTTTGTTTACTTTCTGCTCATAAGAGCGAACACGAGGTCCAAATACACGACCACCACCGCGGAATAAAGGATTCTTAATGCTACCCGCACGAGCAGTACCAGTACCCTTTTGACGCTTTATCTTGCGTGTACTTCCAACAATCTCAGCACGTTCTTTAGTCTTGTGTGTTCCTTGGCGTTGGTGAGCCAAATATTGTTTCACATCCAAGTACACAGCGTGTTCGTTTGGCTCAACACCAAATACACTCTTGTGAAGCGTAACGCTACGTCCTGTTTCTTTTCCGTTTATATCAAATACTGCTACTTTCATTACTTACGAATTAAAATGAACGCATTTTTGTGACCTGGCACACAACCTTTAACCACTAATAAATTCTTTTCGGGTACAACTTTAAGTACACGTAAATTCTGAACGGTTACTTTTTCGTTACCTGTTTGTCCTGCCATGCGCATTCCTTTGAATACACGAGCGGGATAGGATGCAGCACCGATAGATCCGGGTGCGCGTAAGCGATTGTGTTGTCCGTGTGTAGCTTGTCCAACTCCACCAAACCCATGACGTTTTACAACTCCCTGAAAACCTTTTCCTTTTGAAGTACCTGTGATGTCTACAAACTCTCCAGCAGAGAAATGATCAACCGTGATGGTATCACCTAATTTGTATTCATCTTCAAAACCTTGAAATTCTACAAGCTTTCGCTTAGGTGCTGTACTTGCTTTTTTGAAGTGACCACTTGCTGCTTTGGTTACGTTACGCTCAGGCTTGTCATCAAAACCAAGCTGAAGTGCTTCATATCCATCAGCATCTTTGGTGCGAACTTGTGTTACTACACATGGACCAGCTTCAATAACGGTACAAGGAAGGTTTTTCCCGTTCTCGTCGAAGATGCTTGTCATACCAATTTTTCTACCTATTAAACCAGACATAATCTGAATCTTTTCTCCCTAAGGGTGTTATACTTTAATTTCTACTTCTACGCCACTTGGCAACTCTAACTTCATTAAGGCATCAATTGTCTTAGATGAAGAACTGTAGATGTCTAATAATCGTTTGTAAGAGCTTAATTGAAACTGCTCACGCGATTTTTTGTTTACGTGCGGCGAGCGCAATACTGTAAAAAGTTTTTTGTGTGTTGGTAACGGAATGGGACCTGTAACTACAGCACCAGTTGACTTTACAGTTTTCACAATTTTTTCAGCAGAGCGATCTACCAAATTGTGGTCGTACGATTTAAGCTTAATTCTAATTTTTTGACTCATCGATTTTCTTTTTAACTCTGACCTGTTGCGGCTGCAATTACTTCAGTTGAAATATTTTGTGGTGTTTCTTCGTAGTGTGAAAACTCCATAGTTGAAGTTGCTCGTCCAGAAGAAAGCGTACGTAAAGACGTTACATACCCAAACATTTCTGAAAGGGGAACGTTGGCCTTTACAACTTTAGAACCTGCACGATCGTCCATGCTATTTACTTGACCACGACGTCGATTAAGGTCTCCTACAATATCTCCCATATTTTCTTCAGGTGTAAGCACCTCTAATTTCATAATGGGCTCCATAATAACCGCTCCAGCTCCTTTGGCTGCAGCTTTGTAGCCTAGTTTGGCTGCCAATTCAAATGATAGTGAATCCGAATCCACAGGGTGGAACGAACCATCTTTTAGCGTTACCTTGATAGCATCCACTTCAAAACCAGCCAAAGGCCCGTTTTTCATGGCTTCCTTGAAACCTTTTTCAACAGATGGGATGTATTCTTTAGGAACATTTCCACCTTTAATTTCGTTTACAAATTCAAGACCAGACTTGCCTTCTTCGGCCGGTTCTAACGTAAATACAATATCGGCAAACTTACCACGACCACCTGATTGCTTTTTGTAAACCTCACGGTGATTGGTAGAAGTTGTAATGGCTTCTTTATATTCTACTTGAGGTTGACCTTGATTTACATCAACTTTAAATTCGCGTCTAAGACGATCAACAATAATATCAAGGTGAAGCTCGCCCATTCCTGAAATAATAGTCTGACCAGAAGCCTCATCTGTTTTAACTTGGAATGTTGGATCTTCTTCAGCAAGTTTTGCTAAGGCCATGCCTAGCTTGTCTACGTCAGATTTTGTTTTAGGCTCAACTGCGATACCAATTACGGGGTCTGGGAAGTCCATGCTTTCCAGAATAATTGGTGATTTTTCAGCAGAAAGCGTATCGCCAGTTTTGATGTCTTTAAATCCTACGGCTGCACCAATATCTCCTGCCTCAATAAAGTCAATAGAGTTTTGCTTGTTGGCGTGCATTTGGTAGATACGTGAAATACGCTCTTTGTTTCCAGAACGATTGTTCAACACATAAGAACCTGCATCAAGACGACCAGAATATGCACGGAAGAATGCTAAACGACCAACAAATGGGTCGGTAGCAATTTTAAATGCCAATGCAGAAAATGGATCATTGACTGATGGTTTACGTGAAATTTCTTCGCCAGAATTTGGGTCAGTTCCTACAATAGCTTCTTTGTCTTCGGGTGAAGGCAAATAACGACATACCGCATCTAGTAAGAATTGTACGCCTTTATTTTTAAAAGCAGAACCGCAAATCATCGGAATAATGCTCATGTCTTGAGTAGCTGCACGCAAGGCATTGTGAACTTCATCCTCAGAAATGCTATCTGGATCTTCGAAATATTTTTCCAAAAGATTGTCGTCATATTCTGCAACTGCTTCAATAAGCTCACCACGGAATTTTTCAACATCTTCCTTCATTTCTTCAGGAATATCGACCACATCAAATGTAGCACCCATGTTATCTTCATGCCAGATTATAGCACGATTTTTTACCAAGTCAACGCATCCTTTAAAATCGTCTTCATCGCCAATTGGTAATACAATTGGTACTGCATTTGATTTTAACATCTCGCGAACCTGAGTACAAACATTAAGGAAGTTCGAACCCTGTCGGTCCATTTTGTTTACAAAGCCCATACGCGGCACTTTGTAATTGTCAGCCAATCTCCAGTTGGTTTCTGATTGTGGTTCAACACCGTCAACAGCTGAGAATAAAAACACCAACCCATCTAAAACACGTAATGAACGATTTACCTCAACGGTAAAGTCAACGTGACCGGGAGTGTCAATAATATTAAAATGGTATGGATTTGCACCATCTACGGGCTTACCCTGTTCGGTTGGAAATGTCCATTCACATGTTGTGGCAGCAGAAGTAATCGTAATACCTCTCTCTTGCTCTTGTTCCATCCAATCCATAGTGGCAGCACCATCGTGCACTTCACCAATTTTGTGGCTTACACCTGTGTAGTAAAGGATACGCTCAGTAGTAGTCGTTTTTCCAGCATCAATGTGCGCTGCAATTCCAATGTTACGTGTATATTTTAAATCTCTTGCCATGGTTATCTTACGATGTTAGAATCTAAAGTGTGAGAATGCTTTGTTAGCCTCAGCCATTTTGTGAGTATCAACACGTTTTTTAACAGCAGCACCTTCTTCTTTTTCAGCAGCGATAATTTCGGCAGCAAGTTTTTGCGCCATAGACTTTTCGTTACGCTTGCGGGCATATCCAATTAACCATTTCATAGCCATGGAAATTTTTCTATCTGGACGAATTTGCATGGGAATTTGAAAGGTAGCACCACCTACACGACGACTACGCACTTCAACATGAGGCATAACGTTTGAGAGCGCATCTTTCCATATTTGGAGCGCATCTTTTTCTTCGTTTTGATTTTTGGAATCTACGATGTCAATGGCATCGTAAAATATTTTGAATGCTACAGATTTTTTCCCGTTCCACATAAGGTTATTTACAAAGCGAGTGACCAGTTGGTCATTGAATCTCGGGTCGGGAAGTAAAGGGCGCTTTTTCGCCTTTCTTTTTCTCATATTCTGGGTTTGAGTGGTTCAAGCAAGCTTGAACGTCATGTTACACTATCGCTACTTGAAATTTATTTGGTCGTTTAGCACCATACTTAGATCGACGCTGAAAACGACCCTCAACACCTGCGGTGTCGAGCGCACCACGAACAATGTGGTAGCGAACTCCTGGTAAATCTTTTACACGACCTCCACGAACAAGCACAATAGAGTGCTCCTGAAGATTGTGACCTTCACCTGGAATGTAGGCGTTAACCTCGTTTCCATTAGTAAGACGAACCCGAGCCACCTTCCGCATAGCGGAATTTGGTTTTTTAGGGGTTGTCGTGTACACACGTGTACATACTCCTCTGCGCTGTGGACATGAATCCAATGCAGCTGATTTACTCTTTTTAACGAGGTCCTTACGGCCTTTTCGAACTAGTTGCGATATGGTTGGCATACGTTATACTTACTTTATTCCTTTATTTAAAGGGCTGCAAATGTAGTATAATTTTTATCGCTATCAAACACAGTAACACACTTTTTTATATTGATTTTATTTATCAGGGTAAATTCAAAGGATTACAGGTCAGAAATGTTATTGAAAAAACAATAGACTATTAATTGCTATGTAGTTTGATGCTCGGTGCGTAATTTTGCGTCACTACTCATTCTAAAAAATGTGTAAAAGCCAGAAAGATTTTGTTGAGTTATTTAATATGCTTTGTGCAAAGCAACTCCCATTTGTATTATTTAGGTTGCCCCTAACACAAGAAATCATACTTTATCAACAACAAGACAAAAAACAATACACAACGAACAACTTGAAGAACAATGGATTTGTATTTGCACCATTTAAAACTCAAAAAAAGTTCTTGTATATACCCAAAACAGAGTGTAAAAGCATACCCATCCCCAAATTAGAAAAAGAGGTAAGCAAATCACCTAAAAAGGTATATGAAAACAATAAAGACTATTATTTTGAATTGGTAAATAAAGCTAAAAATACTATTGATGCCGACAACTTGAAAAAGGTTGTTGTTTCTAGGCAACATGAGTACAAATTCTCGGGATCCTTAGGTGTGTCTTTTTTAAAATTAGTACATGCCTACCCCAATGCTATGGTGTATTATTGGTCTCATTTTGGCACAGGAGATTGGATGGGTGCTAGCCCTGAAACACTTTTACATGTTGAACATGGTGTTTGCGCTACAATGGCGTTAGCGGGAACTATGCCATACATCGAAAATCAATCTCCAAAATGGACTTCAAAAGAG
>JAYPBW010000035.1:5450-13421 GCA_038124405.1 Flavobacteriaceae bacterium
ATTGAGAATAAGTTAAGAACAGTATTCCCGAAAACTAGCATAAAAAAGTCGCCTGTATATTCTAAACGCGCTGGAAATCTAACACATTTATGTACTCATTTTGAAGCTCCTATAGGTAAAATCAAGGTATTTGATGTGATACGTTTATTGCATCCTACGCCCGCAGTTGCAGGAGTTCCAGTAGAAAAAAGTTTAGCCTTTTTAAATGCAAATGAAACTCATGATCGGAGCTATTATGCAGGTTTTTTGGGGCCCATGGAATCTTCAGTAGTCAGATTATTTGTTAACATACGATGTGCCAAGGTGCTATCAAACCACTTACAGTTGTATGTTGGAGGCGGCATAACTGCAGAAAGTATTCCTGAGGCTGAATGGAATGAAAGTCAGCGCAAGGCAGAAACATTACTCAACATTTTGTAGTATCAACTGATTAGCACACTCCTTTACGGTTTCGTACCTTTGCACAGCTATGAAATCAGGTCTAAAAAAACATTCCCTGCGCTACACCGAAATCCCACTTCCGCAAGCAGTGGTTCATTATTGTGCTGAATATGACATTGAGCATATTGTTATTTCGGCAGGTTCAAGAAACGCACCGCTTACAAATGGTTTCACCGAAAATCCTTTTTTTTCAACTTACTGCATTATTGATGAACGTGCAGCAGCATTTTTCGCTCTTGGAATAGCCCAGCAAACAAAACATCCTGTAGCATTAGTATGTACCTCGGGATCTGCACTATTAAATTATTACCCTGCTGTTGCCGAGGCTTACTATAGTGAACATCCTTTAATCATACTTTCTGCTGATCGTATGCCGCATCGAATTGATATAGGCGATGGCCAAACCATACAACAAGAAGGCGTGTTTGGACCTCACCTTGTTGGCGCTGCAAAACTAAAACCTGATGTTTCTCATGCCACAGCGGCACTACTGTCGAGTAATAAACAGCCTTATTTTTCTAAAAATCCTTCTCAAAAACAAATTGACACGTTACAACAAAAGCATTTAAAACACAATATAGCCGAACTAAACAGAGTGTTGGCGCTTGTTTATACCCAAAAAGGACCTGTGCACATAAACATTCCTATGGAAGAACCACTTTACGGAATGACAAAAACTCCTTTGGCTTTTCCAAACGCGCCGATTCTTACATCAAAAATCAAAAAATATGAAGATAAAAGTTTAGCTACAGCATGGAGAAAAGCCAAAAGAAAATTAATTTTAATTGGTGTTAGTAAACCAAATCCGCAACTTTCTGCTGCAGTAACTACACTACTTAAAGATCAAAGTGTTGTTGTATTAACTGAAAAGACATCGAATTTTTCACATTCAAAGGCGATTGGTTCTATTGATTGTTTGTTAGCCCCAATGGAGCTTGAACAAAATGGTGAAGCAGATTTAAAACCTGATTTATTATTAACCATTGGAGGAATGGTTGTTTCAAAAAAAATAAAATTCTTTTTACGCCAACACAAAGCCGAAAAGCATTTTCATATTGACCAAACCAAGGCCAACGATACCTTTTACTATTTAACAAAACATATTGATGCCCCAGCATCGGACATTCTTTCTTTCCTTGCCTCATTAGAGTCTGAAAGTGATAGTGATTATCAGCCAAAAGTATTGGAACGCTACCAAAATTATTTGAATAAAGGTTTGAAATACCTCAGCGCTATTCCCTTTTCTGATCTTCGTGCTTTTGATTTGATTTCTAAAGCATTGCCAAAACAAACTCACATACAAATAGCCAACAGTTCCCCTATTCGGTATTTGCAATTATTCAATTTTCCTGAGGGAACAGAAGTTTTTAGCAACAGAGGAACTGCTGGCATTGATGGGAGTACTGCCACAGCAATGGGTGCAGCTCAAGTAAACCCTAAACACCTATTATTTATCACAGGCGATTTAAGCTTCTTCTATGACGTTAATGGTCTATGGCATAATTATATACCTGAACATGCTCGTATTGTGGTAATTAATAATCAAGGTGGAGGCATTTTTAGAATTTTACCCGGAGAAAAAGACACCAATAAATACGACACCTACTTTGAGACCATCCACAACCGCAATGCACGTCATATTGCCAAAGAGTTTGGATGCAAATACAAATGTGTAAAATCGGATTGGGCGCTGAAATATGCCCTTCGAAGATTTTTCAATCCCTCCAAACAACCAAAAATTTTAGAAATTTGTACGCCAAGAAAAGTTAATGACATTGTTTTGTTAAACTACTTTAAGGTAATGGCAAATACAACACTATAAACTAAGCATATGAGAAACTGGGAACCCATCAAGAAATACTCCGACATTCGTTTTGAATTTTACAAAGGAATAGCCAAAATCACAATTGACAGAGAAAAAGTTTATAATGCCTTTCGTCCCGAAACCAATATAGAAATGCTTGAGGCTATGGATATTTGTAGGGAACGTGAAGACATTGATGTAGTGGTGTTCACCGGGGCTGGCGAAAAGGCGTTTTGTAGTGGTGGCGATCAAAACGTGAAAGGTGTTGGTGGCTATGTAGGTGAAGATGGTGTTCCAAGACTAAATGTGTTGGATTTACACAAAAAAATTCGTGAAATCCCAAAACCTGTTATTGCTATGGTAAATGGTTATGCCATTGGAGGCGGTCATGTATTACATGTAGTATGCGACCTTTCCATTGCAAGTGAAAACGCCATATTTGGACAAACGGGTCCAAAAGTTGGTAGTTTTGATGGCGGATTTGGCTCGTCATACCTAGCGCGACATGTGGGGCAGAAAAAAGCAAGAGAGATTTGGTTTTTGTGCCAGCAATATTCTGCACAAGAAGCACTTGAAATGGGTCTTGTAAACAAAGTCGTGCCTTTAGCAAATTTGGAAGATACCGTAGTCGAATGGTGTCAAATAATGCAACAACGCAGCCCACTAGCACTACGTATGATCAAACGTTGCATGAATGCAGAATTAGACGGACAACACGGACTCATGCAGCTAGCAGGAGATGCCACATTAATGTATTATTTAATGGATGAAGCTCAGGAAGGTAAAAATGCCTTTTTGGAAAAAAGAGCACCTAACTTTAAGCAATATCCTAAATTCCCATAGTGAGCAAACCTTCATTGTTTCGCATTTGGATTTCTGCAGCACGATTGCGTACGCTGCCGCTTTCTGTTGCGGGAATTGTGGTTGGCAACGCTTTAGCTTTTCGAGATAGTACTTTTTCATGGTTGCTTTTTGGAGCAACCTTAGTCACAGCAATTGCTTTTCAAATCCTCTCCAATTTTGCGAATGATTATGGCGATGGCGTGAAAGGAACAGACAATGAAAACAGGATTGGACCCAAACGCGTGTTGCAACAAAAACTACTGTCTAGAAAAGCTCTTTTTAGGGGAATTGCAGTCACCGCTTTTTTAGGACTTTTATTGGCTATGGGAACTATTTTTATTGCTTTTGGAACAAAGCAAATCCAAAGCAGTATTCTTTTTGTAGGGCTTGCACTAGCTGCTACTATTGCTGCCTATAAATACACGGCAGGAAAAGGAGCTTATGGATACTTTGCCCTTGGCGATATATTTGTATTGGTGTTTTTTGGAGGATTAGCTGTTTGTGGCTGCTATTTTTTACAGACTGAAACACTAAATTCTTATGTTTGGTTTTTTGCTTTATCTATAGGTGCCTTAAGTGTAGGTGTATTGAACTTGAACAATATGCGAGATATACAAAACGACACGAAAGTTGGCAAAAAAACAATTGCTTCAATATTAGGACTATACAACGCCAAAATATACCATGCGGGGCTCATTATTGTTGCCGTTATTAGTTTGTTTTTGGGACTTAGCAATAGTGCCGTACACCGTGCGCATTATATTCCTTTAATCATGGCTATACCGCTGCTTGTGCAATTATCAAAAACACTTCAAATCAATACATATGCCGATTTTGACAAACAATTAAAACCCTTAGCGCTTAGCGCTTTTGGCTTAAGTTTAATGTTGTGTATTACCCAAATGATATTTTAATGGAAGTTCGTTATAAAAAATACACACTTGATTTTAAGCAGCCTAGCGGCACTTCAAGAGGTATTTTACGGCAAAAAGAAACGTATTTTATTGAGCTTAAAGAAGGAAATAGGGTTGGTGTTGGAGAGTGCGGGTTGTTTCGTGGATTAAGCCATGACGATGTGCCACACTTTGAAGAGCAACTGATGAAGGTTTGTAATACCTTGAAACAAGGAAATGATATAAATGCGCTGTACGCAGACTTCCCATCAATAAGAATGGGGGTAGAAATGGCACTATTGTCACTCAATGGTCAAGGTCCATTTCAATTATTCCCTTCTGTTTTTGCACAAGGCACTGCGCCTATTTCCATAAACGGATTGGTATGGATGGGAGGTATTGCTTTTATGAAGCAACAGATTTTTGATAAAATTGAAGCGGGTTTCAATTGCATTAAGATGAAAATTGGCGCATTAGATTTCGAAGTTGAGCGTCAATTGTTATCCGAAATCAGATCACGCTACTCGTCTAATGAAGTTACCCTACGTGTAGATGCCAATGGAGCATTCTTGCCACATGAAGCATTAGAAAATCTACAAACACTTGCCTCATACGATTTGCATAGTATTGAGCAACCCATTGCAGCTGGACAGCACGAAGCACTCACTGATTTATGCGCTAAGACTCCTCTTCCCATTGCATTAGACGAAGAACTTATTGGTGTGCTTGATTCAAAAGAAAAAGCTGCGCTACTAACACAAATCAAACCTCAATACATCATATTAAAACCAAGCCTTTTGGGTGGATTTGTTGCATCTGAAGAATGGATTACACTAGCAGAAAAGCACAATATTGGTTGGTGGGTAACAAGTGCCTTGGAAAGTAATATTGGCTTAAATGCTATTGCACAATGGACAGCTACATTAAATACCAGCATGCCGCAAGGGCTAGGCACAGGGAGTTTGTTTACCAATAATATTGAAAGTCCGCTAGTAGTTGCAAACGGTATGTTGCATAACGATAATTCCCTGCATTGGAACTATACATTTGATTTGTAGCATGAAAGTACACTCACAATTTAGGCTTAATGGAAAAGCATTTACAGAAGGTGAATTACGTGCCTTTGCAGTGAGGTGCCAAAAATCGGTTGAAGAGGAAGAAAAGCAACTTGGCGTATTTTTAATGGCTTGGTTAAGCGACAACAACACCATTGCCTTGCAAACTTCAGGCTCTACGGGGACACCAAAAATAATCACCGTTTCAAAAGCAGCGATGCATGCTTCAGCCGAACGTACAGGAGCTTTTTTTAAATTAAGACCTGGCAATTCGGCATTGTTATGCCTTCCTATTGAATATATCGCTGGAAAAATGATGGTTGTGCGTGCATTGGTATTGGGTTTGGCATTAGACACCATTCCACCTAAAACCAAACTCGACATAAAAGGAAAACATTACGATTTCACTGCGCTTATTCCTATGCAGGCAGAAACCAATTTTAACACATTACATCAATTTAAAACAGTCTTAATTGGAGGTGCACCGGTATCGGCACAATTGCGAAGAAAAATAGCAGGAAAACATTCGCATTGCGTGGAAACCTACGGCATGACGGAAACCCTTACGCATGTGGCCAAACGACACATTACAGATCCGCCAAAACCTTTTCGCACCATGCCTGATGTCACTTTTTTAGTAGATCATGACAACTGCTTATTGCTATCGGTTCCCTACATTTCTGGTAAAATTATTCATACAAACGATGTTGTGGAACGTATTGAAGAAAACTCCTTTCACCTATTGGGAAGACGTGATTTTGTTATTAATTCTGGAGGGAAAAAACTATTTCCAGAACAACTGGAAGAAAAGCTAGATGGACATCTACCGTATCCATTTTTTTTTGGTGGGCTCCCCGATGCCCTTTTAGGAGAAAAACTGGTGCTTTACGTAGAATGTCCTCTTGACAAAAAAGAGAGTTGTATAAAGGCTGCGAAAACAGTTTTTGATAGTGAGAAACATCAAATTCCAAAGGAAGTAATATGCATGAATGCCTTTATTTATACAGACTCGGGGAAACTGCGCAGAAGGGCTACAATGGCAAGTTTTAAATTATAAGAACCCCGCCACTTTGGCGGGGTTTTTGTTATCTTGTTGCCATGAAGAAGAAAATAGTTCTGCTATTGGGCAGCTGGCTATTGGTTTCTTGTGTGTCTTCTACAGCAGTAAGCACTTCTAGTACACCACAAGAAAAAGAAGCAAAGCAAAAACAAGCTCTTAAGGCGCGTATTACCGCTACTATGGCAAAGCAAAACCGCATCATAGACAGCCTTATTGCAGCAAAAGACCCACGCCTAAAAAAAGACAAAAACGGAACTATTATTCGCCCCAACTGGGTGTCAGACACTGGAATGCCGCTTTATTACAGTACAAATCAACGTTCGGGGCGTAAGGCAAATAAAGCCAATGCCCTCAATACTGGTGGAAGTTTGGGACTAAACCTAAATGGCGAAGGCATTCATATTGGGGTATGGGATGCAGGTCATGTATTCGCTTCTCACGATGAATTTACCGGCGGTACAGGCTATTTTGGTGAAGTAGTTCCCATTGCTATTTCAGATACTACAGCAGCAGACCTTTGGCACGGCCATCCCACAGCTGTAACCTCAATAATTATTGCAAAAGGAATATTAGAAAATGAAAATTACGACATTTCAGGGCTAGCTCCCAAATTGGGACAGATTTACAGCTACGACTGGAATAATGATGTCACCGAAATTTTTGATCAACTACAAACCGACAATAACCCCGATTTTATTCTTTCCAATCATTCTTACGGATATCCCCTACTTGACCAAAACGATGAACCCATTCCAGACCAATACATCGGAGATTACAGTACCTGGAGTTCAATTCTAGATCAAATTGCGTACGCCTACCCCTATTATTTGCATGTAGTGGCTGGTGGAAATGATGGAAATATTTCTTATCCAACCCAAGAAAAGACAGGGTTAGATCAACTAACTGGCTCCACAACAGCAAAAAATGTACTCACTGTAGGAAGTTTTTCTATGGATGACAACAACACCAACTTCACCCCTACTGAATTTAGTAGTGCAGGACCTACAAACGATTTCCGAATTAAACCCGAATTATGTGCTGCCGGACAGTGGCTGGGCGTTGCCCATTGGGACATATATAACCCTGAAAGCACAAATGCATATCGTGTTTCAAGTGGTACTTCATTTGCCGCTCCTGGCGCAGCAGGTGGTGTGGCACTTTTACAACAACTCTACGTAGAGAAATTTGGCGCTTATATGCGTGGTGCTACTGCCAAAGCTATCCTGTGTCACACCGCTGATGACATTACCGAATGGAACGGCGAGGAAATTACAGGTCCTGATGTAAAAACGGGTTATGGCGCCATAAACTTAGAAAAGGCTGCCGAGTTAATTCTGAAAGATGACGAAAATAAAAATACCATTACCGAGTTTGAGCTCACAGATGGCCAAACCAAAACACTCTATTTTCAATCCTTAGATGTAGGAAAGCTCGTGGCTACATTAAGTTGGTTTGATCCGCATGCAGAATCCGAAGCAACAAACACCCTAATAAACGATTTAGACCTGCGTATTACGCAAGAGAACACCACCTATCTTCCTTATAAACTCCCAACAGATGTGCAGCAAACTACAGCGGTATTGGGAGACAATAATGCTGATAATTTAGAGCAAATAACAATTTCAGAAGGATTGGGTGGCGTTTATAAAATAACCGTTAGCCACAAAGGAACTTTACAAGAAGGTAGCCAAATGGCATCTTTGATTATTTCTGGACCTGGAGTGGTAATTACTTCCGTGGAGGCTTTTGAAAAAGTCACTAAAGACGGATTTTTAGTATCGCCGATGCCCGCCAATATCATGCTAACCGTTAATGTGTTAGATAACAATATTACATTCAAAAAAGTACGTGTGCTAGACATGATCGGAAGAGAAG
>JAYPBW010000036.1:0-5944 GCA_038124405.1 Flavobacteriaceae bacterium
ATGTCATACCATAAATAAATGAAAAAGCAATTCCCTCTAGAGCTGCTCTGTACAAGAAATATTGGTTATGTTGGTTCAAGTTAAGATTAAGAATCCTTGCTCCAATATTTTTGTTTCCAAGCATTCGTTCTGCACCATTCCCAAAGGGCATCACGCATAATCCATGAGAGCCAATTGGCACTTGAGCTGTCATTAGATTCATGTCATTGTAATCATTTACACCTGTATTGTTTCGTATCCAGCGATAAAGTATTCCAGAACCATTAATACATAACAGTTTTCCAATAACGGGTTTTTCTTTGCTATAATTTACGTGTGCAAAGTGATTAATACGTTCTAATTCCTGTGTTTGTTTATTTTCTGTTAGCGCATAAACAACTCCAGAAGTTCCTCCCGTAGCAGCAACTTCTCCTGGCTTCATTACATTTAGGGAAAGTGCATTGTTGGGCTGATCTCCAGCGCGATAGGTAATAGGAGTTCCCGCGTTAAGTCCAGAGGCTTGAGCAGCTTGTTTGTTAAGAGTGCATTGCTTCGAAAAATTATCAACTAATTCAGGCGTCATACTAGAATCAAGGCCGTAAAAATCTAAAAGCCAACTTGCTACTCCTTGTGATTTGTAGTCCCAAAACATTCCTTCAGACAAACCACATATTGTTGTTGTAATATCTCCAGAAAACTTATAGGATATGTAATCTCCGGGGAGCATGAATTTGTATATTTTATCATAAATATGAGGCTCATTGTCTTTAACCCATTTGAGTTTTGAAGCGGTAAAATTAGCAGGACTATTCAGCAAGTGTTCTGAACATTTTTTTGTTCCCAAGGCTTCAAAAGCGTCTTTTCCAGTTTGAACCGCTCTACTATCGCACCATATGATAGCATTGCGTAATGATTCCCCTTGGTTATCTACCACCACCAGACCATGCATCTGGTAAGCAATTCCAATAGCAGCAATATCTGAGGGCTTAACACCTGTTTGGCTAAGAAGTTTTTTTGTGGCAACACAAACCAATTGCCACCACATATCAGGGTCCTGCTCTGCCCAATTTGGTTTTGGGCTAATTATTCCCATTTCACCTTCAGGCTCATGAATAACGGCTATTTTTTTGCCAGATTCAACTTCAACTAAGGCGGCTTTGACAGAAGAACTGCCAATATCATAACCAATGTTGTACATGTTTATGGTGTTATATTTTGTTAGAACCTCCAATCGGTTCCGAAATAGGTTTTCATAGGATCTATAGTCCCATCTGCATTATGCTTAAATGTAGTGAATTTCACATTTCTCAAATGTGTTTTGCCCGAAATTTCAATGTCATGATAAAAAAGAAACCATTCGTTTCCTACCTTAATTGTAGAATGATGATTTGTCCAGCCTTGAACAGGCTCATTGAGCACGCCTTGATAGGTAAAAGGACCATAGGGATTGTCGCTTGTTGCATATGCCAAAAGATGAGTATCACCTGTAGAATAGCTTAGATAATAGATACCATTATGCTTGTGAATCCAAGGTGCTTCAAAGAATCTACGTTCTAAATCCTTTGTTAAAATAGGTTCTCCCGATTTATCCAAAATTTCAATTGACTTAACCTCTTCAGCAAATTCTAACATATTGTCAGTAAGTTTTGCCATTCTTGGAAGTATTGCTGGATTGTCTGGAACTCCTAAATCTTTTAGAGAGCCGTCTTTATCATATAAACCATTTTCCCAACGTTGTAGTTGCCCACCCCAAATTCCTCCAAAATAAATATACGCACTGCCGTCGTCATCAATAAATACTGCTGGATCAATACTGTAACTCCCTTTCATGGGGTTTTCTTGAGGAGTAAATGGTCCTTGTGGGGTTTTAGAGGTAGCGACACCTAACCTAAAAATATTGTTTTCATCTTTTGCGGGATAGTATAAATAATAGGTTCCGCCCTTGTATGCTGCATCGGGTGCCCATAACTTACTCTTCGCCCATTCAACGTCCTCAACAGAAAGTCCAACGGGATGTACAGTGACATCACTTCCATCTAAATTCATTGACAACACATGATAATCTATCATGTTAAAGTGATTCCCGCTATCATCTTCAATACCTCCAGACTCAATGTCATGAGAAGCATATATGTATATACGTTTATCAAAGATATGAGCCGAAGGGTCTGCAGTAAATATTTCACTTACCAAAGGGGTGTTGAGGAAATCGGGATTAGGATTTAATTTTTCTGTTAATTGACTACAAGCTGTAAATGATATAGCAGAAATTAACAGAATCAGTGATGAGAAATATTTACTAAGAAGCATAAAATTGCATTTTGGTTTAACCCAAATATATACAAGAGATAAGCCACTATTTATAATAAATAACTCAAAAACTAATACAAAAATTCAAATGCATTTGAATATGAGAATTGCGCTGTAGAGCCTAATATATAAAGTTGCAGAACTTAATAGTGCAGCTCTATGTAGTCTTCCTCAGATAAAGTTCCAATTAAGGTACTATCAGGGTTATTCCATTTGGAATTTCGATCAAGAGGGTGAAATGTTGGTTTAATCAATGGCATCTTATGACTCACCAAAAAATCTTGTTGATTAACCATCCAACTCGTAAGTTCTTTTGCGAGCGTTTCTTTGATTGTGAAAAATTTCGTGTCGTTTGCAAGGTTATGGTGCTCATAAGGGTCATTTAATAAGTCGTACAATTCCTCAAAAGGTACACTTGGAAACGCATTCGCTCCACGTTTTATGAACGCATTCACTTTTGAGTTAGCACCCAAATTTTGATCCATAACTTCTAAGGCATTGTAATTTCGTATGTACTTATATCGGGAATTTCTAACAGATCTCGAGGGAAAAACATAACAGCTTTGAATATTTTGTCGGGTAGATATCCCATATACAAAATCTCTAATTTTGGATTCTGATCCAAATAACAATGCAGAAAAACTAATTCCGTCTGTTTTATTGGTCAAGTCTCCACCTGCTAAATCTATGAGCGTTGGCAAAACATCGACCATAGATACAAGTTTATTGTTTTGACTATTTGCCTTAACCTTGCCAGGCCAACGGACAACCAAAGGAATTTTAAGTCCAGTTTCACGAACACTCCATTTACCCTTTAATCCGTGGTCAGACATATACATAAAAACAATATCATTGAAAATTGAAAGCTCCTTTAACATTGAAAACACACGTCCCAATTGGTCATTATCTTGTTTAATGTTTTGATAGTAACCAGACTTGAATTTGCCAATTTTTGAAAAGTTATTTTTTGAAGAGGGATCAAAATTTAATGGTTTATCCAAATACTCATTCTTTTTGGGAAATGGACCATGAGGTAAATCTGAAGCAAAAATTACACAATAGGGCTTTGAAGTTTTTTTAATGAATTTTTTTACATCCTCTACAGGTAAAGCTCTATTTTTTGATGTCGGAAAAAATTTTGTCCAATTAAACACAGAGGAGGGTTTAATATGTCCCTTACCAGCCAAAACAACTTCATACCCAAGCTCTCTAAAATAGTCATTAATGTCATCGACGTTTTTTACAGGCAAATGATTTGCCATACATCCATTTTTCATAGGGAATAACCCGGTAAAAAGTTGTGACCGGCTAGGTGCACAAATAGCCTGAGCGGTATAGGCATTAGAAAACTGCATGCCTTCACGAACTAGCTGGTCATAATTTGATGTGTCGACTTGATTATTTCCATAAACCCCATAGTCCCATACATTTTGATCATCAGCTAGATAAATAATAATGTTCGGAGGGGTGCTTTTTTTTGACAAATTTTGACCATACGTCAAACTAGGGATACAAAATATGATCGAAAAGATATATAAGAAATATTTCACGTTGAATTTTAGTTTTCATTATTTGCTGTAAATTAACAATTTTAAAATCTTCATTTTAAAAATTATCATTTTTAGTTATAAAGATTGAGTAAAATATTATATTTTACATTTGATTATGGTCATTTTTTACAATAATTTTAGTTCCATGCAACTCTATCGTATTTTATTGGTTTTATTTTCACTTTTTTTTGGTGTTGCTCTTGCGCAAGAAAGCCCGTTTCTATTTATTAACCCTAATGAGGACATTGGTAGACGCGCTGTAACATCAATAGTTAAAGATTCAACTAACCAAATATGGATTGGCACATACGGAGGCGGTTTAAAAAAATATGATGGTGTTTCAGTTGAGTCATTTAAACATAACGTAAGCAATGCTGCGGCATTATCCAGTTCAGTGGTTTATAGCTTACTGATTGATAACAATGAAACATTATGGATTGCTACAAACAATGGTCTTAATCAATATATTAATGATAGAGAGGAGTTCAAAACATATAATCCAAAAGACAAAAATCTATCCATTCATGCCTTGGCAATTCTTAACGATACAAGCATAATTGTTGGCACGCATCAAGACGGATTATATATTTTTAATACTGCAACTAAAACATTCCGAAAAGTAGCTTTACCTACAAGCATGAACGAAAATGGACTTCAAATAAACGCATTAGCCGTTGATTTATTAAAGAGAGTATGGGTGGCAAGTAATTTAGGTTTATTCCAACTAGACACATCATTAATGAAACTTGAAAATATTGAGGGAAGAGATACACAAAAAAATCATTTATCTAATCAAATATTAAGTTTAAAGTTAGACTCCTATGGAAACTTATGGTGTGGTACTGTAAAAAACGGAGTTCTGAAAGTACTAACAAGAGAAAATAATAATTTGAAAGTTAACCATTATCCTGTTACTAATAAACGGATTTTTGCTATTGAAGAATATACATCGGGAACGATGCTTTTTGGATCAGAAAATGATGGCTTATTTGTGCTTTCAAATGAAGGAAATCTATTAAATAGATATATTAAAGAAAATGGAAATCCATACGGAATCGAATCCAATTCTATATGGTCTATTTTCTGTGATGATAAAAATAGAGTATGGATTGGATATTACAATCATGGCGTTGACAAATACGACCCAAATTATTTTAAATTCGAATTTCTTCAAAATAACATACACCTTGACGAAAAGCCATTTCCTACATCAATTTCCTCAATTGCTAAAGATAATAAAGGCCGAATATGGTTTAGTTGCATCCAAAAAGGAGTATTTGTTCACGATATTGAAAAGAACGAATACACGCATTTAAACAATCCGAAAAACCCTATTGCTTCTGGGTTAAATAGCTTAGATATTCCTTCCATATATATTGATAGTAAACAAAATATTTGGATAGCGTCATGGTATAATGGGATTTATGTCTTAAAAAATGGATCAAAAAAATTCAAAAACTTTAGTTCACAAACGCATCCAAGCATCATAAAATCTAATAGGATTGTGAGTTTTTCTGAAGACTCAAATGGAGTTATTTGGATTGGAACATTTTTGGGGGGGCTACTATCATACGATCTAAAAACAGAGAAATTTGAACATTATGCCTCTCAAGAGTTTCAAAATTTTGAACTCAACAATAGTAACATAAGAAAAGTTATTGTTGACAAGCAAAATATCGTTTGGCTTGGAACAAGAAAAGGCATTTACAGTTATAATCCTGCTAGTAAAAAAATTAATTCTCTTAATGCTCGCATCCATGAAATATCCAATAACACTATTAATGATGTTATTGTGTTTTCGCTTTATGAAGACAGTAATAATAATATTTGGATTGGAACAGACGGATATGGACTTTTCAGCTATAACATTATTCGGGATAAATTGACTTGGCATGCAGAGAGTCAGGAACTTAAAAATACTTCTGTAAACTCAATAACACAAACCTTTGACGGAGCATACTGGCTTGGAACAGACAATGGCTTGATTCGTTACGACTTTGATCAGGAAAATTTCTTGTTTTTTGACTCTACAGATGGGCTGTTAAATAAACGCATAAACAGAAATGCATTTTACACGGAAGGAAATACCCTATACTTGGGTACAA
>JAYPBW010000036.1:5954-11864 GCA_038124405.1 Flavobacteriaceae bacterium
AAGTGAAGGAATTAATTATTTCAATTTTGATGATATCTCAAAAAATAATACGCCACCAAAAATTGTAATCAAAAATCTAAAAATTGGCAATAAGAGAGTTGCTATTGATGCGGAAGGGCCTTTGCAAAAAATACTACAATACAGCGATACCATTTACCTAAATCACGACCAATCTTCTTTTACAATCGATTATATAGGGGTTAATCAAACTCGTGGAGAAAATAATAACTATGCGTATATGTTGGAGGGTTTAGACTCAGATTGGAATTACGTGAATCAAATGCGAACTGCTACTTTCACAAATATCAAGCCTGGTAAATATACATTCAAACTAAAAGCCGCAAATAACGATGGGATTTGGACAGAAAATGCTAAATCTATTTTTATACAGGTGCTCCCGCCTTGGTGGGCTACTCTTGGTGCTAAAATTGCATACATTGTTATATTTTTTGCGCTCGGATTTTACATTCTAAGACTCATTCGATTACGAATTTTAGAACGAAGAAAAGTAGAAATAGAACGTAATCAACGCCATCAAACAGAAGAATTAAATGCTAAAAAGATTCAATTTTTTACCAATATCTCCCATGAGTTCAGAACCCCATTAACTCTAATTTTAAACCCTTTAGAATCTTTATTGACATCTCAAGATACTACATTATCTGATGACGTAAAGACAAAACACAAGATTATTCATCGAAATACAAAGCGATTAAAACGTCTTATAGACGAGCTCATGGATTTTAGAAAGATGCAGTTTAGCAAAATTCAGTTACGTGTTAAAGAGTCAAACCTTATTGAAATAATAGATAATGTAGTTTCATATTATGAGGAAGAAGCCTCATATAGAAATATTAGCTTAAAGGTAAAATACGATACGTTGATAAATCCTATTTGGATAGACCCGACAATGTTAGAAAAAATAATATTTAATTTATTATCAAACGCATTTAAAGCCACCCATGAAGGCGGCAACATACTGGTTACTGTTGGCTACCATGAAAATGGCATTATTTTTCCACTAATAGATTCTGTCCAACTTCATAGCGCATTTGAAATTACTATAGAAGACAGTGGCGTTGGTATAAAAAAGGAAAATGTCCACAAGATTTTTGAACGTTTTTACCAAGACAAAGACAACAACAAGCAATATTTTGGGGGCACTGGAATAGGATTAGAAGTCGTTAAAAAATTTGTTGACTATCACAAAGGAATAATTCAGGTTGAAAGTCAGCAAGATGTAGGTACTTCCTTTAAAATTTTATTCGCTGCGGGTAATGATCACTTTTCAGAAACCGAATTTTCTTCATTCATTGAAAAAATATCATATCCGGAAAATAAGAGTCCGAAGGCTATTAATGATAGTGAAGAGAAAAATGTAATTGACTCGGAAAACTTAGAACAAAGCATCCTGATAGTTGAGGACAACATGGAACTTCGGCAATATTTAAAGTTAGAATTAAAAAATCAATACAGGATTTTTGAAGCGTCTAATGGGAAAATAGGACTCTACATGGCAAGCAAATTTAAACCAGATGTTATAATCACAGATGTAATGATGCCGGAGATGGACGGTGTTCAAATGTGCTCACTCATTAAAGGCAACCCTTCCACGAGTAATATTCCCGTTTTAATGCTAACCGCCAAAGTTGCTGAAAAAGAAAGAATTGAGGGAATCGACTCTGGAGCTGATGTTTATTTAAAAAAACC
Organism: Flavobacteriaceae bacterium; assembly: GCA_038124405.1. GTDB lineage: Bacteria > Bacteroidota > Bacteroidia > Flavobacteriales > Flavobacteriaceae > UBA7446. The sequence continues at coordinate 7,665 of JAYPBW010000036.1, forward strand.
CTTTAGTATAAATCTGCTCAAATCACACTTACGCCAACTAATACGGACAAAAGATGCATTTTACCAAACCTACTTTAAAAGTCTTGATTTAGAAGTAGATTCTATTGGGCATGACAAAAAAATTCTTGCTGATGTTATCAATGTTATTGGTAATAATTTATCTAAGGAAGATTTATGCGTTCAAGATATTGCTAACGAACTTGGATTGAGCAGAAGTAAACTTTACAGAAAGATTAAGACACTAACAGGAAAGTCTGCAAATCAAATTATACGAAGTATAAGGCTAGAAAAGTCCAAAGAATTACTCTCAATGACAGATATGACAATAGGTGAAATATGTTTTAAAGTAGGGTTTGCTTCACCTTCCTATTTCACCAAACGATTTCGTGAATACACAAATACCATCCCTAAAGAATACAGACAGCAACACAAAGAAAAGAAACAAACAGTAATGGAGTAATGCAGAGGGAGATAAATAAAATTAAGCATATAGCACATTTAGGACACCTGATGTTCTTTTTAGTAATAGGATCATTAGCAGCTCAAGAAACTACTGAGATTAGTGGTAAAGTTATAGATCAATTTGGACTAGAAGTTCCTTACGCTGCAGTTGGAATTACAAAAAAAAATATTGGAACTACATCAACAGAGGACGGTAATTTTTACTTCCGTGTTACTAAAAATGAACTTGAAGACAGCTTGACGATTTCTTCGTTAGGCTTTTCTACATTTTCTATAAAAATAAAAGATTATTTAAGTCGGAATGGAAAACAAATTAGACTTAAAGAAAAAACCACAGAGCTAACTGAAGTTGTTGTAAATGATGTCACATTTTATGTAAAAACTGCTTTAAAAAAATTAAAAGAAAACACCATTCATAAAAATCACCAATTAAATATATTGTACAGAAGGTGGTCTGTTGAGGACAAGGTATGCCGTTTTTTTATAGAACACAGTATTGATGCTATTGATAGAGGACCCAGTTCATATATTGTACGCTTTTCTATAAATAATGCTAGAAAATCAGCCGATTATAGATTTGTAAAAAATGAACAGAAAATTCATGCACTCAAGTATATGGAATTCAACAACCCTCTAAGAAAGGGAATAAGTATTAGATCTTACAAATGGACAAAAATTGGAAATTCAACGTATGACAATGAAGATGTAATCATTGCTAAGGGTGTAATGCCCGACAAAGAAAAACTTTGGTTGTATATAGGCATGGATAGCTATAAAGTTTACAAATTAGACATGGAAAAAGTTCCTGATATTGGAAAAGCGCTCAAAGCTTCATATGTATACAAAAAAGACAATGAGGGAAAACTTTTCTTAAGTTACCATCAAAGAGAATGGGAAGGGGCTGCTCCTCTTACTGAAAACTCAAAGACATATTCCTTGCCGTCTAGATGAAGTTTTCCGTTGTATTTTCCATAATAACCCGAAAAGGACAAACCTTCTTTGATATCAAAGTTTTTAGATATTTTAGTAGTCCACGTTTCTTTTATTAACTTTTTTAATGTGTAAAATGCTTTTTTGGGCTTTAATTCCATATCCAAAATACCTCCTGCATGACCACGCCAGGCATTTCTATCGGTCAAATTCCACATTGTTATGGAACTCACATTTGGGTGGCTAAACAACAATGTGTACAAGTCTTTTAAATAAGCAGCCTGATAGTTTTCTTTTTCGGGGAGGCTTGGTAAAAAAAGTTTTTCTCCTCTGTTTTGAGCCTCTTTTCGTTTATTTAAAAACACTTGATGGTCTTTCCAGTTACTAAATAACACTGAACTCGTAACAGTAACTTCTGTAAACTGTATTTGTTTATCAAGAGGTATAAATGTATTTAGCAACTCCCATAGTTCATTTTCTGAAAAAACGTTATCAACCGTCTGCATATGCGCCTGCATCCCTATGGCATGATAGCCAACATTATTTTCAATAAAATATTTGTTGAGTTTTAAAAATTCTGGATCAGTGGGATGATAATGGTTATTTGTGTAAATTTTAGTTGAATCAATTTTATTGACAAATGCATATAGTGTTTCCATTGCTGGATATATTCCGCCTTTGGATGTAATCCAACGCGTTACTCCGCTAGGCTTTACATGATCTTTAAAAGGGGCTATGGCTTCATTGTACACATCCCAATAATCAATTTCTGGATATTGAGTAATAAGGTCTTCTATTCTCTTAAAAATTATTTTTTCTAATTCATCTGTGTCTTCATAATCAATTACCCATTGCGGCAACGATTCGTGCCATAATAATGGATGCCCCTTAATTTTGAGATTGTTTTCAACAGACCAATCAATTTTTTCGCGCATTTGTCTATTATATCTGCTTAAATTTTTTCTTTCGTCTCTGCCTGCCCAATAAAATCCAACGGTTACAAAATTGAAAAGTTCAGCAACTCGTTCTCTATACATTTTGTGATATTTGGTTCCATAAAAAGAACCTGTTTGGGTAAGCGATACTCCAAAATTAAACTCGTGATTCACAAGCTCAATATCCGCATGAGCATAGGTTGTTATTACGTTTTCTTGATCAACCAAAAATTTGATAAGGGAAGGCCCTTTTCTTATACTATCAATTCGTTCTTGTGCTCCGTCTAAAACCCATGAATCATGCATTTTGATGTGTTGTGCGTTTAAACTAACAGCATTAAAAGGGACAAAAAGTAGTATTAATACAAATCGAATAGACATAGTTGTTATTTTTTCTAAAATTGAACAATTAAAGATTAATCATCTAAAAGTTTTCTATCAAAAACTATAACTTTTTATTTGTTGTGATTTATATCTAACTAATTTTTTTTTTAAAATGTTATTTGTAAATAAACGTAGAAATATTCAAATCCTCGACAAAATAGTTCGACTTCACTCCCCTAGGCTCCACTTTGAAGCACAGCGATGATGTGGATTAAAACATAATAGGCCCTGCAAATGTATTTGCAAGGGCTTTGTTGATTTCAGACACCTAGAATGAATGAACATTTTGCTGTATTTTTTAAAAGGGATTCGAGAGAATAATCCACGGTTAAACCCTCCTACTCCATAAAAAAAAGCACCCGAGGGTGCTTTTAAAATTATTATGTAAGCGAATGACTTAAAGCCAGCTAACTTCACCGCTTCCAAGCTGATACACGCCGCCCTTGATGGCAATATCTCCAGCTTGTTCCAGTTCAGCTAAAATTGGACTCATACTGCGAATTTCACCTATTGTATGTTGTACATTTTCGGAAATTGCTGCATTTACAAAAGCTGTATTACTGCTGTTGTGCGGACCTTCAATATCATTTTTCACCGTATCAACTGCTGGTTGAATATTAGAAAGTAAGGCTGTTATGTTTCCTAATTGAACTCCATCACAAGCTGCTTTCACAGCACCACAACCCTCATGACCTAATACTACAATTAATTTACTGCCTGCAACCTTACAAGCATATTCCATGCTTGCAACAATATCAGTGTTGGCGAAATTTCCAGCTACACGAGCCACAAATACATCGCCTAGAGCTTGGTCAAAAACCTCTTCAACCACCACTCTTGAATCAATACACGATAGTACAATGGCTTGTGGAGCTTGACCAGAAACACAAGCTGCGCGCAAACTATCGTTATTTGTTTGTGTCAGTGAATTGTTTGTATAATTTGCATTTCCAGACTTTAAATTTTCAAGCACAGTATCTGGTGTTAGTTGTGCTTGAGCATCTGCTGTTAAAATATCTGTTCTCATAATTTTTATTTTTTTAATGATTTTATGTGATGTAAAAAATCGGCTAGTTCCTCAAAAATATTTGTGGCAGGAACCAGTCTGGGGACTAAACGTATACGCTCCATCATATAGCGAGGTTGTTTGGGCAAATGAATAAAGTAAACTGTTTTATTTTCTTTGCTTAAATCTACCAATAAATCTTCAAGTGCGTACAAACCAGATTGATCAATGTATTCCATACGATCTAGCCTAAACAGTACGGTTTCAGCAGTTGAAGGTATCTTTTTGGCTAGTTTACTAAAGCCATCTGTAGAACCAAAAAACAAAGGGCCATTGATGTGTTTTATTGCAATTTTATCACTTTTTAGTTCCGAAAAAGCCGTTTCATCATCCCATAGTTTTTCTTTAGATCCGCTAGAAACTTTAGATTGAGTAGCCGTTAAGTCACCTATCTTCTTCATAAACATTAGCGATGCCATGACA
>JAYPBW010000036.1:11874-13015 GCA_038124405.1 Flavobacteriaceae bacterium
GGCCAATTCCTACGGCATATACTAGATTCCAAAATGTAGAAAGTAGCATCACGACAAGCATAACTACTACTTCAGAGCTGATTCCAAGTTTTCCAATTTTAATGTCTCGTGGAAGTGATGGAATGGCACGTAGTCCTTTATAGTCCATAACACCAATACCAACCGTAACAAGAATTCCTGCAAGTACGGCAGCAGGAATAGTTGATGCCGCTGAACTAAACAACAATAAAATGAGTAATAATACCAATCCGGCTATCATTCCCGAGATACGTGTTTTACCACCAGAGTTGATGTTTACTACCGTACGAATGGTAGCTCCAGCTCCAGGAATACCTCCAAAAAAGGCAGAAATAGTATTTCCAACACCTTGGCCAATCAATTCTTTGTTTGGTTTATGTCTAGTTTTAGTCATATTATCTGCTACCACACTGGTTAACAAAGAGTCAATAGCTCCAAGAAGAGAAAGGGTTAAGGCTGTAAACACATAAGGTGCTAACTGTGTTAGACTTAGCTCGGTAAACACCTCCCATTTCGGAACCGGAAAACCTTGCGGAATAGCTGTAATAGGACGGTAATTAGGAACAAATAGTATCGCAACACCTGTCATTACTACCAAAGCAACCAATGTGCTCGGCACTGCCGTTGTGATGCGCTTAAATCCGTAAATAATAAAAATCGTACCTAATGCCAGTAAAAATTCAATCCAGCTTATATTTTTGAGCGCACTTGGCATGACACGAATAGCTCCAATAACTCCAGATGCTGATTTTGCAGCAAGTGTTTGAGACTCCTCTAAAATTTGGTCATTTGTTATTGCCTCACCTCTCGAAACCGTTTCAGAAAAATCTTCTAAAACCAACAATCCCTCACCTACTTCCTTAGGTATGACTATATTTCCCAACACAGGTATTGCCTAAAATGATAGCTTCTGCTTGGGGCTTAAAAGTTTCCACATAAGCTGCATCTTCTTTAGCATAATACCCCAATACAGGCAATAACTGCGTAATTAAAATAATCAAACCAATGGCTGTCATAAAACCAGAGACTACGGGATAAGGAATGTAACGTATATACTTTCCTAGTTTTAAAAACCCAAGTCCAACTTGCATCAAACCTGCAAGCATGAACACGGCCAAAATAA
>JAYPBW010000037.1:0-7901 GCA_038124405.1 Flavobacteriaceae bacterium
TTTGGGTCTTACCCAAAAAATTATATTTGGATTTGCTTGGGTTTATTTTGCACTTGTTTTTACAGGGCTTGCTGTCATTGCCTTTTATGGCATTGAAGATGAGCTTGGTGTAGATCCATTAGCTTATATAAGTGGTTATTTGTTTTATGGGTGTGCTTTTTGGGTTGTAACGCGCTACTTTTTTCAAAAAATGCCTGTTGTACACGTTCAGCCTTTACTTATACTTCCTATTTCAAAGAAAAGCATCGTGCGCTTTGGAATTTTCAAAACTGTATTTAGTTTTTTTAACATTATAAACGTGTTCTTTTTTATTCCCTTCGGGATAATATTACTAAATCAAGACTACAGTCCCTTAGGTGTTGTGGGGTGGTGGATTACGGTGGGGAGTTTTATTCTGGCTACTAACTTTTTGAATATTATGCTCAATAGTGTAGATAGAATCCTGATTCTTGTTGCAGTGCTTATTGCAGGCATATTTGCCTTGCAATACTTTGAGGTATTCGACTTAAGCGCATGGACTTCACCACTATTTATGGCTCCTTACAAACAACCCGTTTTAGCACTTATCCCAATTGGTTTGGTCTTGCTTACGTACAGATGGAGTTATAGCTATTTCAGAAATAAAATGGTGCTAGACGGAGATGCTATAAAACCAAAAAAAGAAACACTTCGAGCTACGGAACTAGATTGGCTTGATCGGTTTGGAAGAACAGCGCTTTTTTTGCGTAATGATATTCGATTAATTATTCGAAATAAGCGAGCGCGCATAGCCCTATGGATGAGCGTTGCTTTTTTATTTTACGGGCTTATTTTTATGAACGACATCTACAGCGGAGCCACTTGGCTGGTGTTTATTGGCATTTTTGTAAGTGGTGGTTTTTTGTTCAGTTTTGGGCAATATGTTCCCAGTTGGGATAGCAGCTATTACCCATTCATGATGAGCCAAAACATTGCTTATAAAGAGTACTTAACGTCTAAATGGTGGCTCATCGTTGTGGGCACGCTTGCGAGCATGGTTCTTGGAAGTTTTTACATGCTCTTCAGCGTTGAAATCTACTTTGCTATTTTAGCGGGTGGAGTGTATAATCTGGGTATAAATGCACATTTGGTATTGCTTTCTGGGGCCTACACCCGAACACCCATTGACCTTGCATCAAGCAAAAATGCATTTGGAGACAAACGTTCCTTAAATTTAAAATCATTTTTACTTGCCATACCAAAGTTTGTCGTGCCCATGTTTGTCTTTTACATTGGGGTTCTGGTGCACAGTAAATCCATAGGGTTGCTTTTGGTGGCGTTGACAGGTATATTAGGGTTTGCTTTTAGGAATTTGGTTTTTGGATGGATTGAAAAGATTTACCAAGAGGAAAAACACCAAACCCTTAAAGCATATAAACAAAAGAATTCATGATTGAAATTACGAACCTTTCAAAAATCTATGGCGAACAAACCGTTCTCGAGATTGACCAATTGCACATTCCAAGTGGACAAACATTTGGACTGGTTGGAAACAATGGAGCTGGAAAAACAACCCTTTTTAGTCTGATGTTAGACCTTATTGCGCCAACAACAGGAAGTATTACGAACAATGATGTTCTAGTTCAAAAAAATGAAAAATGGAAAACGCATACAGCTGCCTTTTTATATGAAAATTTTCTCATAGGATACCTAACCCCCGAAGAATATTTTGTCTTTATCGGAGGTCTTCGAGGAATGAAAAAAGAAGCGGTTACAAAAACTCTTGAGGAGTATGCCGACTTTTTTCATGGCGAAGTATTAGGGCAGAAAAAATATATTCGTGACTTGTCTAAAGGAAATCAAAAAAAGGTGGGCATTGTGGGCACCTTACTTTCAAATACGCCTTTGGTTATTTTAGACGAACCTTTTGCTAACCTAGACCCTACTACACAAATTCGACTTAAAACCCTCTTGAAAAAAGAAGCAAATGCTACAGGAAAAAAGTTTTTAATTTCAAGTCATGACCTGCAACATGTGACCGAGGTATGCGAAAGAATCGTGGTGCTAAACAAAGGAAAAGTGGTAAAAGACGTTGAAACTTCAACAGATACATTAAATCAGTTAGAGTCTTTTTTTCGCGAACAGTTGTAATATGTACATACTAAACCCTATATTTTGAAGTTAAATATCATAGGTATAATCCCCATGAAGAAAGTATTAGCGCTTATCGTTTTTGTTGTGGTAGCTGGCTGCTCTACCAAAAAAAACACGGTTATTAGTCGTACCTATCACAGTACTACTGCAAAATTTAATCCTTTATTTAATGGTCAGGAAGCATTGCGATATGGCGTTTTAGATATTACAGCTCAACACAAAGACAATTATTGGCTACGTCTTTCTGTAGATCCTTTTGTACTACCGGATGCATTTTCAGAAGAAACAACGGCCAATGCTTTTTTTAATAGAGCCGAGGAAAAAGCAGCCCTAACTGTACAAAAGCACTCCATACTTATTGATGGTGAGCAACACAATAAACAAATTGCTAAAGCCTATTTGCTTTTAGGTAAAGCGCGCTACTTTAATGGGCGTTATTTACAAGCAATTGAAGCATTTACCTATTTGATTAAAAATATGGGGGGGGCTGAGAGTGTAGAAGCTGAGTTATGGCGCGCCAAAAGCTATTTGGAAATGGGGCAACATGCACGAGCTGTTAGAGAAATTACCAATATTGTTCAATCGGTTGGACTTAGCACTAAGCAATATGCTGTTGCACAATCGGCACTGGCAGATGCCTATTTACGACAACAAAAAGACACCTTAGCAACCCAACCGCTAACTAATGCACTAGCTACAGAGAAGGCAGCGGCAAATCGTGGAAGATATGCCTATTTATTAGGGCAGATTTATGAAAATTTAGATTACCCCGACTCTGCTATTGTAGCCTACCAACAGGTGCTAGACTTAAACAGGCGTATTCCTCGTGAATTGTGGATTCATGCTAGACTAGCACAATTAAAAAATAATCTTCCTAATGATACGAATACGCTTGTTGCCTACAAGCGGTTGCTCAGAAGTGATGAAGACCGCAGATTTAGAGATAAAATACATTTTTTCCATGGAGCTTATTTGCTCAAAGGAGCAGATACTGTTAGCGCAGAAAAAGAATTTAGCGCTTCGCTTAAAACAAACAGCAAAGACAATTACCTAAAATCCCTCATTTACGAACAGTTTGCGGAAAATCGATTCGATCAAGTAGCATTTCTAACCGCAGGTGCTTATTTAGACAGTACGTTACAAAATCTGGATGAAAAAACTCGACGTTATCGAAAGCTTAATCGCAAAAGAAAAAAATTAGATGACATTATTGGATATGAAAAAACCATTGTAAATACCGATAGTTTGTTAACCTTAATGCGCATGTCGCCAAGTGAGCAAAAAATGGTCGTTGAACGCTACATTGTACAACTCCAAGAAAAAGCAAAAGCAGAGGCTTTATCTAAATTACAAGATGTAGGGAATACATTGCTCATGGGAAGTTTTTATTTTTATAATAGCAGACAAGTAGAGGCGGGGAAAAGAGAGTTTCAACGCAATTGGGCATCCGTTTCGCTAGCTGACAATTGGAAATATACGCCAATGTCAACAAGTTTTGTGGATGAATCCAAGGCAACTACAGCAAAAGAGTCTTCAAAAGATGCGTCTTATGATCCACGAACATATTTAGAACAAATACCTCCCCTTTCTGCTGCAGACAGTTTGATACAACTACAACAGGAAGCTTATTTCCAGGCTGGACTAGCATACAAAGAACAATTCAATGTGGCGGAAACAGCTATTGCCAGATTTAATTCCCTACTTGCTGCAAATCCTGATGAACGTTACATCCCGCCAACACTTTATCACTTGTTTGAGTTGCACGCAGATAATCTACAAGTTCAACGAGTTTATGGCCAACAACTTTTGTCCAAATTTCCAACAAGTGATTATGCAAAAATGATTCAAAACCCTGCGTCACTAGCTCAAGCACAAAAGCAGAGCGAAAAAATGTTAGCTGAAGCTAAAAAAGATTTCTCAAATCAAAACTATGAACGTGTTATTTCGAAAAGCGATAAACAAATTGCGGAGGTATCCAACAAAGAGCTTAAGGCCCAGTGGGCATTACTAAGGGCTACTTCAATTGGAAGATTAGATGGTTTAGATGCCTACAATAATGCACTTACTGTATTGGTACAAACCTATCCAAAAACAGCAAGCGCAGTCATAGCCCAGAAGCAACTTGACAGATTCGATGTTTACAATACTCTTAGTGCCAAAGAAAATGAGTCGGCTAAAATCGTATTTATCCGGTTCCCCCAAGAGCGGGAACAATCAGAAAAAGATAAACTTTGGATGCAAGAATGGATCGCTAAAAAAGGAATTGCGGGACGACTACGAATTTCAATTGATGTCTTTAGTCGTGATACTGAAATGTTGGTGATTCATGGGTTTCAATCTGTGGAAAGTGCTAATGAAGTACGTAACCTAATGAAAATGAGTAACCCCCGTTTGCTAGAAACCAAAAATATTGTAGTTTTAGCGACCAATTTTCGCAATGCGTTTATTAGTAAACGTTTGGAGCAATTGGAATAGAAGTATTTAGATATGTTTTCAGACAAAAAACACAAAACTATGGACTCAAATAAGAATGCGGTAAAAATCAATTTTATTGAACCCAACACCCGAATTGTAGGTGAAATCGAATCCCAATCCGATTTTCGTATTGACGGAAATTTAGAGGGAAAAATTATTACCTCGGGGCGTGTTGTTATTGGCAAAGAAGGATCTGTTAAAGGCGAAGTGCACTGCGGACATGCGGACATTATGGGTAATTTTAATGGAAATCTACACGTCAGTAACTTACTTACCATTAAATCCGACGGCATTATCGAAGGTCAGATTACTGTAGGTAAGCTTGCTGTAGAATCTGGTGCTACGCTAAATGCTCAATGTAGAATGATTTCTGCATCAGTAACGTCAATCATTGTTGAAGAACCAAAAAACGCCGAAAAAACGGCCTAAAGCTTGGGCGGTACTTTCTGGAGTTGCAGTCCAAATGGGCGTAACGCTTTACTTAGCCTCAAAGGCGGGTAAAGCACTTGATGCACATTGGGATACCGGTAGGGTTTTTACGTTAGTCTTATTAATGCTGGTACTTTTTATCAATATGTACTGGCTTGTCAAATATCTAGAGCGTTTTAATTCGTGAGGCAATCACTAGGTCATTTTGGCCAGTTATTGGCTATTAGTTTTGGTGTTGGAAGTATTCATTTAGTTACTATACTTAAACTTGATATTGATTTCCCCAACAATTTACTTTTAAGATTATATCTAACTAATATTTTATTAGCGGTTTTGGGATATATTGCCATTCGCTTAGCCTATTTGTTTAAATCACAAGTTGAGGGTTTTTTATTTTTAATGGGTAGCTTTTTGAAATTTGCTATACTCTACCTGTTTTTTTTAACTGACGAAACCTCTCCATTGCACGATTCACGTCAATCTTTTTTGCACCTGTTCTTGCCTTATATTGTTTGTTTGATATGGGAAATTGCAGCGCTTGCTAAAATTTTAAATCAAACGCCAAAAACACAGTCTTAATTTTCGCTCGTTTTGCCTTTTTTTCTTTTGGTTAAAAGTGTACATTTGCAGCGTTTTAATTTCGACCCAAAATTGAGCCTAAAGCAAAAACATTGAAACAGATATTTTTAGCCCTTTTTATACTATTTATAGCCGCAACCTCTTTTGCGAACGATTCTGCAAAAGAAGGCGAGAAAAAAGGGTCTGTTAAAGACGAAATCAAAGCGTACATCCAACATCACCTCAAAGACTCTCATGACTTTTACTTAGGGTCATATAAAGAAAATGGAAGGAAACACTATGTTGGCTATGTTGGACTTCCTATTATTTTATGGGATAACGGACTTAAGATATTCTCCTCTGCCAAGTTCAAACATGGTAAGGCTGTGGTGAATAAAGGAGGTGCTTATTACAAGCTTTACCACGGCAAAATTTACATAACAGACGCCGAAGGAACCATTCGTTACGACGAAGCGCATCATCCTACAAACGAAAAGCCACTTGACTTATCCATGACTAAAAGTGTTATGACCATGCTAATTACAGCATTACTAATGTTCTTTTTGTTTCGTTCACTAGCGCGTTCATACGCCAAAAACGGAAATATTGCAGCAGGCATTGGTCGCTTTTTTGAACCCATCATACTTTATGTTCGAGATGATATCGCTATTCCAAATATTGGTGAAAAGCACCACGGACGTTACATGAGTTTTTTATTGACCGTATTTTTCTTTATTTGGTTTTTAAACTTACTGGGGCTCACACCTCTTGGAATTAATGTTACAGGAAATATTGCTGTTACTTTTGGATTGGCACTAATTACATTTTTGCTTACCAATCTTACAGCAAACAAAAACTACTGGGCTCATATATTTTGGATGCCGGGTGTTCCAGTGCTTATGAAAATAGCACTTATTCCTATTGAATTGTTGGGCGTTGTTATTAAGCCTTTTTCATTACTTATACGATTGTATGCCAATATGCAAGCGGGGCACATCGTGCTCATGAGTCTTATAGGGCTTATGTTTATTTTTAACAATTGGCTAGGGAGCAGCTTGTCTTTTGCATTGGCATTTGCTATCTCAATTATCGAATTATTAGTGGCTTTGTTACAAGCCTATATATTTACAATGCTCTCGGCACTTTATTTTGGATTTGCCGTTGAGGAACATCATGATGAATCGCATTAAACACAATTATTAACAATTAATATATATACACATGGAAATTCCATTAATCGTAGGTGCAGGACTCGTCGTTATCGGCGTTGGTATGGGAATCGGTAAAATCGGTAGCTCTGCTATGGAGGCTATCGCACGTCAGCCAGAAGCATACGGAAAAATTCAAACGGCAATGTTGATTGCAGCCGCTCTTATTGAAGGGATCGGATTTGCTGCATTATTCGCTGTATAAGTAATAATATCACACGATAAGCGGTAGCTAGGCTACCGTTTATCTTGCTGAAAGTAAACGCGTATGGAAAAATTATTAGGCGAATTTTCGTTTGGTCTGTTTATATGGCAAACTGTAATAGTTACAGTGCTTATATTATTGCTACGCAAATTTGCGTGGAAACCCATCTTAAACACCATTAACGAAAGAGAAGAGGGTATTCGTTCAGCAATGGATGCTGCGGAAGAAGCGCGTCAAGAGATGCAAAACTTGCAAGCAGACAATGAACGTATTTTAAAAGAGGCACGCGCAGAGCGTGATGGTTTGTTAAAAGAAGCACGTGAATTACGCCAAAAAATGATTGACGACGCAAAAGACGAGGCGAAATCTCAGTCTGAGCAACTTTTGGCACAAGCTCGTGAGGCTATTGAAAGTGAAAAACAAGTGGCCATTACGTCATTGAAAAATGAGGTTGCCGATTTATCACTTCAAATTGCTGAAAGCTTAACAAAAGAACAGCTTTCATCAGACAAAAAGCAAACCGAATTGGTTAAAAAGTTACTAAAAGACGTAGATCTTAACGCATGATTGGAACAAGAGCAGCATTGCGATATGCCAAAGCGGCAGTACAAAAAGCCATTGAAGATGGCAACTTGGATGCCTTAGCCAAGGACATGGATGTGGTGTACAATACCGTACAAAACAATCGTGATCTAGAAGCAGTATTGCAAAGTCCTGTTGTAAGTTCAGATTTGAAGCATAATGCACTCCAGGCGGTGTTTGCTTCATGTAGTGAAGCGGGTAAAAACCTATTGCGTTTAGTAGCCCAAAACAACCGTGCGCACAACCTTGATGGCATTGCGCTGAAAGTGAAGGAGCTGTACCAAGAACACTTAGGTCTTGTTGAGGCAATTGCCACTACTGCAGTGCCTATT
>JAYPBW010000037.1:7911-12164 GCA_038124405.1 Flavobacteriaceae bacterium
AAAATATAAATGTTGAATTAATAATAAAAAATATTTTAAGTGTAATTAATCTTGATAAGAGAGATTTAAATAATTTTTATAAAGAAATTAATTCTTATAATAACGAATTAGAAAAAGAAATTTTAACGAAAGTGGCTACGCTTACTGATAAGAAAGTAACTCTCGTATATAAGGTTGATCCCGAGATTATTGGAGGATTTATCTTAAGGCTTGATGACGTACAACTCAACGCAAGTGTGTCGCATCAACTCAATACATTAAAACAAAACTTACGTTCAAACGCAATATCATGGCAGAAGTAAAAGCTGCGGAAGTATCCGCGATATTAAAACAACAATTAACAGGATTTGACAGCAGTGTCTCTTTAGACGAGGTTGGATCAGTCCTCCAAGTAGGAGACGGTATTGCTCGTGTATATGGGCTTTCAAATGCTCAGTATGGTGAGCTCGTTACTTTTGACTCGGGTCTTGAAGGGATTGTACTAAATCTTGAAGAAGACAATGTAGGAGTCGTACTGCTTGGTCCATCAAAAGGAATCAAAGAAGGAGATACGGTAAAACGTACCCAACGCATTGCTTCTATTAATGTAGGCGAAGGCGTGGTAGGCCGAGTGGTAAACACATTGGGGCAACCCATTGACGGAAAAGGACCTATTGAAGGCGAAACCGTTGAAATGCCACTTGAACGCAAAGCTCCTGGTGTAATTTATCGTCAGCCTGTAAATGAACCTCTTCAAACAGGTATCAAGTCTATTGATGCGATGATCCCCGTTGGACGTGGACAGCGAGAGTTGGTTATTGGAGACCGTCAAACAGGAAAAACAACCGTTTGTATTGACACTATCCTAAATCAAAAAGAGTTTTACGATGCAGGTGAGCCTGTATATTGTATATATGTTGCAGTAGGGCAAAAGGCTTCTACAGTGGCAGGTATTGCCAACACCCTTCAAGAAAAAGGAGCTATGGCTTACACGACTATTGTGGCGGCAAACGCTTCTGACCCTGCGCCCATGCAGGTTTATGCACCTTTTGCTGGTGCTGCCATTGGAGAATATTTCCGTGATACAGGTCGTCCTGCACTAATCATTTATGATGATTTATCTAAGCAAGCGGTTGCGTATCGTGAGGTGTCTTTATTGCTTCGTCGTCCACCAGGGCGTGAAGCCTATCCTGGAGACGTATTCTACTTACACTCCCGTTTATTAGAGCGTGCTGCAAAAGTTATTGCAGACGATAGCATTGCACAACAAATGAATGATTTGCCAGAAGGATTGAAGTCCAAAGTTAAAGGTGGGGGCTCATTAACCGCATTACCTATTATTGAAACCCAAGCAGGTGACGTTTCTGCCTATATTCCTACCAACGTAATTTCGATTACTGACGGACAGATATTTTTAGAATCTGACTTATTTAACTCAGGGGTTCGACCTGCCATTAATGTAGGTATTTCGGTATCACGTGTAGGGGGTTCGGCACAGATTAAATCCATGAAAAAAGTTGCGGGTACGCTAAAGTTAGACCAAGCCCAATTCCGTGAATTGGAAGCTTTTGCTAAGTTTGGTTCTGACCTTGATGCAGCCACACTTAATGTGATTGAAAAAGGAAAGCGTAACGTGGAAATCCTAAAGCAAGCGCAAAACGATCCGTTTGCGGTAGAAGACCAAATTGCCATCATTTTTGCGGGTTCAAAAAACTTACTGCGTCAAGTTCCTGTTGATAAAGTAAAAGAGTTTGAGCAAACGTATTTAGAATTGCTTAACGCCAAACACCGAAAAGTGTTAGACACGTTAAAAGCGGGTAAACTTACTGATGAGGTTACCGATACCCTTACTAAAGTAGCCACTGACCTCGCAGCTCAATACGCATAACCCATGGCAAACCTTAAGGAAATACGCAATCGAATTAGCTCTGTATCATCAACGATGCAGATTACTAGTGCCATGAAAATGGTTTCGGCGGCCAAGCTGAAAAAAGCGCAAGATGCCATTACGGCAATGCGCCCGTATGCAGCCAAGCTTACCGAACTATTGCAAAACCTTAGTAGTGCTGTGCAAGATGACGATGCGAGTCCATACACTGAAATTCGAGAAGTAAAACGCATCTTGTATGTAGCTATTACCTCTAATAGAGGGCTTTGCGGAGGGTTTAATTCTAGCATTATTAAAGAAGTAAAAGCACAGGCTGAGGCCGCTAATGCAGAAGTGACCGTATTTACTATTGGTAAAAAAGGAAATGACATTCTCAGTAAAGAATTTGAAGTGGTTGGGCACAATACATCGGTATTTGATGACCTAAACTTTACCAATACTGCTGCACTAGCCCAAGAACTTATGGCTGGTTTTGTGGAAAAGCAATTTGATGAGGTACATTTGGTATATAACCGATTCAAAAATGCTGCAACACAAGTAGTAACAGTAGAGCCTTTCTTGCCTCTTGTTGCCGAAGCGTCTGAAGTGCAAACTGAAGTAGATTATATTTATGAGCCGGGGCAGACAGAAATTTTTACCACACTACTCCCCAAGGCATTAAAAATGCAATTGTTTAAAGCGTTACGAGATTCGTTTGCTAGTGAGCACGGCGCGCGCATGACCGCTATGCACAAGGCTACAGACAACGCCACAGAATTACGCGATCAGTTAAAACTGACATATAACAAAGCACGACAAGCGGCTATTACCAACGAGATTTTAGAGATTGTTGGAGGTGCCGAGGCCCTAAACGGCTAAACATTTTCGCTATATTTATTGCATGAAGTCCAAAACCATCTTTTATGTTTTGGGTATTACCCTTTTCCTTCTTGCTATTCCAGCTATTGGAATGTGTTTTTCTAGTGATATTCATTGGGGACTCATAGATTTTTTGGTCTTTGGCGCTTTATTTTTCATTACAGGACTTGTCGTCAGCACAGCATGGAAAAAAGTAACGCAAAAAAAACTGCGACTGCTTGTAGTTCTTCTTATCGTTATCCTTTTTTTAATTGTTTGGGCAGAATTGGCGGTAGGGGTTTTTGATTCGCCTTTTGCTGGCAGCTAAAATTTGGCGTTGTTTTTGATTAAGTAAACTAAACTTAATCCTATGAAATCAATTTTAATGGCACTCGTTGCCATGCCTACTATGCTTTGGGCGCAACCCCAAGCCGAAAATCATATTCCCTATATTGAAACTGCTGCTAAAACAGACTCGTTGGTAGTCCCCGATGAAATATTCCTAAGCATTCACCTTAGAGAACAAGATGAACGAAATAAAGTCAGTGTAGAAACACTTGAAAAACGGATGTTCAATGCGCTGCGTAAATTGAATATTGACATTGAAAAACAACTTAAACTCGCTAACTTATCTAGTAATATTAAAACCTATTTTTTACGCCGTAAAGACATTAAAAAAAGCAAACGCTATGAGCTAAAGGTATTTAAGGCCAGTACAGCAGGACGGGTATTAGCAGCATTTGAGCAAGAAGGAATATCAAATGTATATCTTTAAAAAAGAAGTGCTTTTACTATTTTTGTGAATATGAACATCCGCATAGTAAACCATTCACCACACGCATTTCCAGAATATGAGACACTAGCCTCTGCTGGCATGGACCTTCGTGCGCACATTGAAATGTCCATTACACTACAACCCCTAGAGCGAGGACTTATAAAAACAGGACTTTTTATCGAATTGCCCATTGGCATTGAGGCGCAAGTACGTCCACGTAGTGGATTGGCTTTAAAAAAAGGAATTACTGTACTCAACGCTCCCGGTACTATTGACGCAGACTACCGTGGAGAAATTGGCGTTATCCTTATAAATTTATCCCATGAGCCGTTTACCATTAATTCGGGCGACAGAATTGCACAAATTGTTATTGCCAAACACGAACGTGCCGAATGGGAAGAAGTTGAATCACTTTCTGAGACTGCCCGTGGCATAGGCGGTTTTGGGAGCACCGGAATAGAATAGCACATGAAAATAATTGTTCCCATGGCGGGGCGCGGATCACGCCTTCGGCCTCATACACTAAGCATCCCCAAACCGTTAGTTCCCGTAGCGGGCATGCCTATTGTTCACAGGTTGGTGCGTGATATTGCCAAACTACTGCCCGAACCTGTAACCGAAATTGCTTACATCCTCGGAGATCCGGCTTTTTTTGGCGATGAAGTTGTGGAAGCCCTTACGAAACTTTCAGAAAGTTTGGGCGCTAAAACAAGTATTTACCGGCAAGATGAGCCCTTAGGGACTGGTCACGCCATAATGTGTGCCGAGCCCTCA
>JAYPBW010000038.1:0-6826 GCA_038124405.1 Flavobacteriaceae bacterium
GTTATAAATGAGGTGCTTGTGTCTATTCGAAGTTGCTGTGCGCTAGCTACAACTGGGATAAAAAAAAGAAAAAAAAGAAACTTTTTCATGTTAAAACTTGAATACTAATACTGCCATGGCATAGCTTCCAAATGCGGTGTACGCAGCTGCCTTATGTATGTCACGGTCTTTGTCTTTATAAATATTGGTAGCTACCATCGCTGAAAAGTGAATTGTAGCCAAGGTCTTATGCGCCTTGATAGATGAAAACCCCTTAACCTTCTTGTTTATTAAAGGAGGTGGTGCAAAAAGAGACAATCCTGCGGTAGTAAAATACCCAACATTAACTACGGTTGCCATGTCTTTGTGTAGATCGTACAACTCATAGTCACCATTATATAATTTACCACCTATAATGCCTTGAGCTATCATTGCAGCCAAGGTTGTATATCCTAAAATTTGATGAGCTGTTAACATGGTCCTACGCAACTTCAATTCTTTTTGGCGTTGTTCCATGTTTAGAGGTGAAATTCCTGATTTACGTAAAATACCATTTTCACCCCATAGCAATTTTTGAGTTACCATCATGCGTTCGGGCAGTAAAGCAGGAGCTTCAATTGACTCATCAAGTATAGTTAACAAGTCTTCTCCATTTTGAGAAAAACCAGTTGCAGTAATCAATATAAAGAGTGTAATACAAATGCTACGCATACTCAAAAGTTCCGTTTGGCGTTGTTAAGGTAAGTTTTTTAACTGAACTTTCCTCTACACGTCCAATAACTTGGGCGTCAATTTGAAAAGATTTTGCAATGTCAATAAGTGTATTTGCGTGTTCTGGTGCTACATACAATTCCAATCTATGCCCCATATTAAACACTTTATACATTTCACGCCAATCTGTTTTTGATTCGGCTTGTATCATTTCAAATAGAGGAGGAATAGGAAATAAATTGTCTTTAATTATATGTCCGTCATCAACAAAATGTAGAACTTTAGTTTGTGCCCCACCGCTGCAGTGAACCGCTCCGTGAATAGCAGTATTTCCCAACGACTCAAGGATAGCTTTCATTACAGGAGCATAGGTTCGTGTGGGAGACAACACAAGTTTTCCTGCATCTAAAGGCACTCCTACTACCCTATCTTGAAGTTGTTTTGTTCCAGAGTAAACAAGTGATTTGGGAACTTGAGGGTCGAAACTTTCGGGAAATGCATCTGCTAAAGAGTTGTGAAAAACATCGTGGCGGGCAGAAGTAAGTCCATTACTTCCCATTCCACCATTATATGCTGTTTCGTAACTAGCTTGTCCATAGGAGGCAAATCCTACAATGACATCGCCGGCTTGAATATTGGCATTATCAATAACTGAATCTCTTTTCAAGCGTGCCGTAACAGTAGAATCAACGATTATCGTTCGAACTAAATCACCAACATCGGCAGTTTCGCCACCTGTAAGTGTAAGTTTCATACCATGGGAATTTAGCTCATCAACTAATTCTTGTGTTCCTTCAATTAGGGCTTTAATAACTTCGCCTGGAATTACGTTTTTATTGCGTCCAATGGTAGATGATATAAGAATTTCATCAACCGCACCCACACAAAGTAAATCATCTAAATTCATGATAAGCGCATCTTGTGCAATACCTTTCCATACAGACAAATCGCCGGTCTGCTTCCAATACACATAAGCCAAAGAAGACTTTGTACCGGCGCCATCAGCATGCATTACCAAACAGTAATCATCGTCATGGGTAAGGTAGTCGGGTACTATTTTGCAAAAGGCTTTAGGAAACAATCCTTTATCAATGTCCTGTATGGCTGCATGAACATCTTCTTTGTCGGCAGAAACGCCACGCATTTGGTACCTTTCGTTAGAGGGAGATGTTGGCATAATTTAACGTAAGAATAATAATTCGCGGTATTTAGCAAGCGGCCATATAGAGTCATCAACAATAAGCTCTAAACTATCGGCAGCTTCTCTGATTTTATCAAATAAAGGAAGAACATTTTTTGCATACATCTGTGCCCTATCGTCTAGTTTACTCATGCTATTTGCCTTTTTCCTAGCCTTTGCAAGTGATGCGCATGATGATTTAAGTATTTCTGTAAGTGCACTTACTTTTTCGATAGCATCTAAAGCAACGGGGGCATGCTTTGAAAATGTATCTCCATAAATCTGTTTTAATCCACGAACATTTTTAATAAGTATGTTTTGATACTTGAAGGTTGTAGGTAGTATTTGATTATTTGCTATATTTTCAAGCACAAGGCTTTCAATTTCAACGCGCTGAACGTATTGTTCAAGCTGAATTTCATATCGGGCTTTTTGCTCAATACGATTCATCACTTCCATGCTTTCAAAAAGATCTATCACATCATCTTGAACGCGAATCGAAAGTGCCTCGGGGGTTGTTTTAAGGTTAGATAATCCTCTTCGAGCAGCCTCCTTTTGCCATGATTCACTATACCCATCGCCGTCAAAAATGATGTTTTTGGTTGTTTTTATGTACTCTCTAAGCACATTAAAAATAGCATCGTCTTTCTTTAGCTTTTTGGATTTAATTAAACCGTCAACCTCATTTTTAAAATCTTTTAACTGTTTTGCTACAATGGTATTGAGTACAGTCATTGGAATGGCACAGTTTTGATTAGAACCTACAGCACGGAATTCAAATTTGTTTCCAGTAAAAGCAAATGGCGACGTGCGGTTTCTATCAGTGTTATCCAGTAATACATCGGGTATTTTACCCACTACGTTGAGCTTTAAATCTGTTTTTTCCTGTGGAGATAATTTACCTTTAGAAACATGCTCTAAATCATCTAATACTGCCGACAGCTGAGATCCAATAAATACTGAAATAATAGCCGGAGGTGCTTCATTGGCTCCAAGGCGATGATCGTTTCCGGCACTTGCAACTGAAGAACGAATAAGAGATTCGTAGTTCTGTACTGCCTTAATTGTTGTTACAAAAAAGGTTAAGAACTGTAAATTACTCATAGGTGTTTTTCCTGGACTCAAGAGATTTACGCCTGTATTTGTTTGTAGCGACCAATTGTTGTGTTTACCAGAACCATTGATTCCTGAAAATGGCTTTTCGTGCAATAGTATTTTGAACTGGTGTTTACTGGCTATTTTACCCATAATATCCATGAGTAGTGCATTGTGATCAACAGCAAGGTTCGCTTCTTCAAAAATAGGCGCTAACTCAAATTGATTGGGAGCAACTTCATTGTGACGTGTTTTTACAGGGATGCCTAGCAACATAGATTCATACTCCAGTTCACGCATAAAATTTATGGCCCTGGTAGGAATTGAACCAAAGTAATGATCGTCGAGTTGTTGACCTTTTGGAGGCGGATGCCCAACTAAGGTTCTGCCCGAGAGCATAAGGTCTGGCCGCGATGCCGCTAGCGCTTTATCCACTAAAAAATACTCTTGCTCCCAACCTAAAGTAGCTTGAACATGCGTCACGTTTTTGTCGAAATATTTAGCTACTTGTGTGGCAGCGGCATCAATGGCGCTAAGTGCCCGTAACAAGGGTGTTTTATTATCAAGAGCCTGGCCCGTGTAAGAAACAAATATGGTTGGGATACATAGTGTAGTGCCATAAATAAAAGCAGGGGAAGATGGATCCCAGGCCGTATATCCTCTAGCCTCAAAAGTATTTCGAATGCCACCGCTTGGGAAACTTGAGGCATCTGGTTCTTGTTGCACCAATTGTGAACCATCAAAGTACTCTAAGCTATCGCCGTTAGCATCAATATCAAAAAAAGCATCGTGCTTTTCAGCAGTAGCTCCAGTTAGGGGTTGAAACCAGTGTGTATAGTGGGTAGCTCCCATTGAAATAGCCCAATCTTTCATTGAAGCAGCAACATGGTCTGCAACAGAACGATTTATTTTCGATCCTTTTTCAATTGCTTCAACAACATCTTTGTAGGCTTGTTTGGTCAAAAAAGTACGCATTGCCTTTTTAGTAAAGACATGGCTTGCAAATAGGCTCGACTTTTTTTGTTGAGAATGAAATGAATTCGGGTGGCGATTGACCGCGTCACGAATGGCTTGAAAACGCAGTTTGTTCATAGAATTGAAGTTATTTAGGTGAGTAACAAATATACATCAAATCTATGGACTAAAGTTAACAAACGATTATTTAGATTTTAAGGATTACAGCCATCTTTTTTCAATATTTCACAATAAAGACCCTCTAAAATTAGGGGGTAGATAAAAATAATAACAATGTTTACAAAAATATTACCATACACTTTTAGGGGTAACATAAAATTTTATTTTTGTGTAACATTTTTAAGAAAACATGAAAAAATCGAAACTAGAATACATTTGGTTAGACGGATACAAACCGACTGCCAATTTGCGAAGCAAAACAAAAATTGTAAGCGACTTCTCTGGGAAATTAGAGGATGTCGAAATGTGGTCTTTTGATGGTAGTTCTACGCTACAAGCAGAAGGAGGGTCTTCAGATTGCCTTCTTAAGCCTGTTGCTATTTACCCCGACCCTGTACGTAACAATGCATATTTGGTTATGACTGAGGTGCTCAATGCAGATGGAACTGCTCATGAGTCTAATGGACGTGCTACTATAGATGATAATGATGATGATTTCTGGTTTGGTTTTGAGCAGGAGTACTTTTTATGGGATCCTGAAACAAACCTTCCACTAGGATTCCCAAAAGACCAAACTCCACAAGGACAGTTTTACTGTTCCGTAGGTGCAAAAAACTCTTTTGGGCGTGAAATCATGGACCGCCACCTAGACATCTGTCTTGATGCTGGTCTTAATGTTGAAGGTACCAACGGTGAGGTTGCACCTGGACAGTGGGAATTCCAAATTTTTGCAAAAGGTGCTGCTGAGGCAGGAGACCAAATTTGGATTGCACGTTATCTTTTAGAGCGCTTAGCTGAAGACTATGGACTTGCCATTGATTATCACCCAAAACCACTTGGAGCAACAGACTGGAACGGTTCGGGTATGCATGCAAACTTCTCGAACACTACACTTAGAACCTGCGGTTCTAAAGAAACATATGAGAAGATATGTGAAGCATTCCGTCCTGTAGTGAAAGAACACATAGACGTTTACGGTGCTTATAACGACCAACGTCTTACAGGTGATCACGAAACACAATCTATTCATGAGTTCAGCTATGGTGTTTCTGACCGCGGTGCTTCAATCCGTATTCCAATTATGACGGTTGAAAAAGGATGGAAAGGATGGTTGGAAGATCGTCGTCCAGCATCAAATGGTGACCCATACAAAATCGCAGCACGTATTATCAAAACGGTAAAATCGGCTGACGTATAACCAAATCCTGATTATTAGCTATATATAAGCACCTGTGAAAACAGGTGCTTTTTTTTAGAAAAGGACTAATCAATAAAGGTTACAAACTCCGATTCGTGAGTTAAGGTTTTTCCATAATCTAAGGTAATGGTTACTGTAAAAGTAGCCTCATCGGGTATAGCGGTAGTGTTTACTAAATCAAATTCCCAATGTATGTAGGCTTCCTCGGCGGTTTTGTATTGCTCCAATACCTCTGAAACAGTATATGAATCCCCTCAATAGCGTGTCATAGTAAAAGCATCGGTGACATCTACTTCATTTTGAGAGACAGTATCTGTAGCGATAATAAAAATAGACATTATGGGGTCGGGAAAACTATAATTATAATAACAGTCACAGGACCAAGCGTAGGCAATTCCAAAACTAGCAAAAGAGGTCTTTTTTTGAGGTTATTGTAATGCTATTTCATTTTGCTCATACTCTACATGAATATTAATACCGAAAGTATTTTTACTTACTTCACCTTCAGCCAGTTTGTTATGAAACTTTGATGTATCACATGCGGTGATTTCAACGCCGGTATATTGAATTTCATAGGACTCGTCCTGACAATTACAAAGCAATCTGTTGCCATTAACAATGGTGTCATATAAACAATCAATAGTGCTTTCATGGGTATTCGTTTCATAATTTATTCTTTTATAATCGAATTCCGGCTTTTATATTACCAAAAACAACAAACCTATTTTCCTTTTTATTGGGTGGCGCCTCATAAAAATCTGTATTTGCATAACCAGGACCAATGTCAATTCCGAAATTAAATCTTGTGGTTTCAAAAAAAGTGACTCCAAGAGGGATATATCCTCCATAAGCACCTCCAACATCTACTAGAGCAAAGGCAATTAGTTATATTCCTGTATATGGACAAAAAGTATTTAATCTCATTTTTTTGGGATAGTAGGTTACTCCTGCTCCAACACCCGCTACGCCAATTCCCACTTCCCATGCCAGATGCTCGTTGATTATCTTATCGTAGGTAATCCCAACAAGCGAAGCTGCTCCAAGTGCATTTAAAGATAACGATTTACCACTCCGCAAAATATGAGTATCAACATTTTGAGCAGGTACAAAATGGATTACGCTTATTAAAACAAAAATCGATATGTAACTATATCTACTCACAATCCCCTTAATGACTTTTAACACCTCCAAGTTACCGCATAAAAACCCTAAAAAACAACAAAAAATAGCTCGAAATGAGTCAAAAACAGGCGAAAAAGGCGAAAAAAGATAAAAAAACGTTAAAAATTAATCACTATAATTATGATGGGGTTTTTTAAGACAAGGTAATGGTCATATAAGCTGCATAACAAAGTAGCAATACAAGCCCCTCATACCAGGACAGCTGTAATCTTTTTGGAAAAAACACAAGAGGCAGTAACAAAAATGCAAATCCAATCATAATCCAAATATCAAAGGCTAATAATTGTGCGTCTACTACTTGAAGCGGATGAATAACGGCAGTAACTCCCAATACGGTGAGTATGTGA
>JAYPBW010000038.1:6836-10570 GCA_038124405.1 Flavobacteriaceae bacterium
TTTCCAATAGAAATCCCTTTTTCTTTTTTGATCATCGCCATTCCAGAAGCCACCAACTCGGGCAAACTAGTACCTATAGACACTAGCGTAATTCCAATGATACGCTCGCTTACATCGTAGGCACGTGCCATTCCTACTGCGCCTTGCACCAACCACTGCGAACCAAACGCCAAACCTAAAGAGCCTATCGTAGCAAAAACAGCAATCCATAACCAAGTCCTAAATACTTCGGTAGTAGGCGATTCTTGCACTACTACTGGCGGTTGATACGCAATTAAATAATACATCACAGCAACTAAAAGCACGAGTAACAAAACTCCGTCTGAATGGCTAATTGTTCCGTCGTAAAGAAAAAACAACAACACAAGTGATACGCTAAAAATAACGGGCCAGTCAAAACTGTAAAAGCTTTTTTGAACTTGAATACGTCCAAACAAAAGGATGGTACCTAACACAAAACCCAAATTGGCAATATTAGACCCCACTACATTACCAAGGGATAAGTCGGGATAGCCCTCTAAAGCTGCGCGGATACTCGTAATGAGTTCTGGAAGCGATGTAGCAAATGATACTATAGTCATACCAACTACTACCTTTGGTACGCGCCAACGAGCAGCAGCAGCTACCGCAGCACGGAGCAACCACTCACCGCCGAGGAGCAATACCGCAAGTCCGCCAAAAAGATAAAGTGTATTCACTACTTATTTTGAGCTAAGATACGGTCTTGAGGGTTTTGTATCTTTGTTCTATGCAAAAAATCATGTTTCGCGTATTTGCAAAGTGTAATAAACTTTTGTTGCCAAGCCTTACAAAAAAAGAGGTTGACATTGCTTATGCCACCAAAGGTCAGCTGCTACTAATAGCTTGGCGGGCATACGTTACAAAGCGTGCACTTTAGTTTTGCCGACTAGGTAAAATAAGATATATTTGCACCCGCAAACGGCCTCGTGGCGCAACTGAATAGCGCATCTGATTACGGCTCAGAAGGTTGCAGGTTTGAATCCTGCCGAGGTCACATCTGTTGGGGGCAGGAGTTTATCTTGCTCCCTTCTTTTTTTGTGTCATATATGGTGTCATCAGGATTAATTCCTCCTACATATTCTACCCTAAAACTTTTCTGCTCATTGTTGGTTTCTTTATTAGTAGTGCCTTTTGTTATGTTTCAGTATTTACTTAAGTTTGGACTAAACTTTTAATATGTCAACAGAATTAACTCCCGAACAACTAAAGAAGGGTAATAGAATTATTTATGGTTTTATGGCATTTTGCGGACTAATTGTTTTAATTACTTGGATATTAACAGGAGGGTTGAAAAAAAAGCCAAATGCTTGTAAATGCGCAAGTATTATGTCATTTTATGAAAGTCAAGGTTTTATAAAAAACAGTCAGGTAGAACTTAAAGACGATTGTTATGACGCATATGGCAAATCATACAATGCAAGATTAAAATGTAATTAAATACTATTCCAAAATCAATCAAACAGACTGGCCAGAAATAGTGTAAAGGGTGGCAAATCGTATTAGAAAAGCTGAAACCGTATTAAAATCGATTATTATACGGTTTTTAATATACCCTTAGACATAGAAAAATCTAATATAAATAGCGAAACTCTTCAAAAAAAAAGATAAAAGAATTAAAGCGCAGAAACCACAGTTCTAAATCCAGTATGCATACTTCCAGTATCCGGCGTGGTTTTCATCCGCATACTATTTCTGTATCCACTGCAATAGCTGTCGTGACATAAAAAACTTCCCCCTCTACTAACGCGCTTTAATGCATAAGGCTCATTGGAGTCATAGCTTGCCTCAGGTCCTTGTGGGTTGTGGGTGGTTTTATTAGCTAAGGTTTTATAGTAGTCCTCATGGTACAAGTCAGCGCACCATTCCCATACGTTGCCTGCCATATCAAATAAACCGTAGTTATTTGCCTGGTAGCTTTGTACTGGTGCTGTAAAGTAAAAGCCATCACTCTGATCGTTTCTGTAGGGAAAAGCACCTTCCCAAGTATTGGCTTTGGGTTTTCCGGAGCGTAAATCTTCATTGCCCCAAGCATAGACTGCTTCTTTAAGTCCGCCTCTACTGGCAAATTCCCACTCGGCTTCTGTAGGGAGTCGTTTGCCTGCCCACTCACAGTAGGCCACCGCATCAAACCAACTCACATGCACTACGGGATGGTTTTCTTTTCCAACGACACTACTGCCTGGTCCTTGAGGATGTCTCCAATTGGCACCTTGTCTCCATTGCCACCACTGGCTTACATCTCGAAGTGATACGGGCTTATCTGTAGGCACAAAAACCAGTGATGCTGGTGCCAATTGACTCGCATCGGGTTTTGGGGTTCCCGGAGGTAATTCTTTTTTGATTTCTTCCCAATCCACGGCTTTTTCTGCTGTGGTTACATAATCAGTCGCTTCTACAAAAGCAGCAAACTGCGCATTGGTCACCTCATGCACATCCATCCAAAAGGAGTCAACTACCACCTCATGCTTTGGATACTCATCCCGCCATGCCTGATTGTCATCTCCACCCATAGAAAAAGTACCACCTGGAATAAGTGCCATGCCCTCTTTATTGACTTCTAATTTCTCTTTTGAAGTTGTGCTTAACGCAGAAGAAAACCGACTCTGTATGGGGGTGCAGCTATGACCAGCTGTCTGGGGCTGTTTAGGGGTTTGTTGGCAGGCCACAAAGATTAGTAAAAAAAGGTATTTCAAATGATTCATGAAATAAAAGTATTACTATTTAACCGAAAATTTGAAAGTGGTCTTAGATTTATATTTTTTCCCACATTCCAAAACAATGGATGGAAAGTTTTTTTGATTCGGAGAATCAGGGAAATATTGCGTTTCTAAGCATAGCCCAGACTTACTTGAAAAATCCTTTATTCCTGTACTTGAAAATGCTTCATCCAAAAAATTCCCTGTGTAAAATTGTACTCCAGGTTTATCTGTAAAAATTTCAAGGAACCTTCCTGTTTCTGTATGGTAAACACTTGCATCAGGAATTTGCTCAATGCCATTGTGATTTAATACCCAACAATGGTCATAGCCATTCCCGTAAATTAACTGTTGATTGTTGTCATCTATTTTGTCTCCTACTTGTTTAGGCTCATTAAAATCAAAAGGTGTTTTTGAAACCTCTCTTAGTTCACCAGTAGGAATCATGTTTTGATTGACTGGTAAATAGGTATCCGCATCAATGCAAATGTGATGATCTAAAATATTGTTATTAAAATCAGCTGACAGATTGAAGTAGGAGTGATTTGTAAGGTTTACAAAGGTTGGTTTATCGGTTGTAGCTTCGTATAAAACACTTAGTTCGTCATTGTTATTTAATGTGTACGTTACCTGTGCTTTCAAGTTTCCTGGATACCCCTCTTCCATATCTTTACTCTCATAACTCAATATTAGAGACACTTCTGATTCTTTCAACAGTGTTTTGGCTTTCCATACTTTCTTGTCAAAACCTTTTAAACCGCCATGAAGATGATTGGATCCGTTATTTGTTTCAAGCAAATATTCTTTACCATCAATTTTAAACGTTCCATTTGCAATTCGATTTCCACAACGTCCAATAATTGCACCCAAATAAGGGGTGTTTATTTCATAATCTGAAAGCTTATCATAACCTAAAACAATGTTTTCATAGTTGTCATTTTTGTCTTTAGCTGTCCATGATTTAATAATTCCACCTAAAGTAATGATACTGATTTCCATCCCGCATTTGTTTTTAAG
>JAYPBW010000038.1:10580-12153 GCA_038124405.1 Flavobacteriaceae bacterium
GAATAGGTCAACTTCAACCCCATCAGATGTGATGCCATAAGTTTTTTCTTCAATTGCTAAAGAATTTGTCATAGTAACGCATTAATGTCTAAATCATTTTAAAGTTTAATGACTTTATAGTTTAAAACCATATTTTTTTAAAAAACTTACCAAAACAATGCATACAAAAGTGCTGTGATAAGCAACACCCCAAAGGCAGACACGTTGAAGGTTTTGTCTGTAGCAAAAAGCTGTTTGCTCAGTACGATGCCTTTGGGATCATCCTGATTGCCTTCAAGCTTGCTAATGCCTGCAATGACAAGCAGCGTCCCGATACAAGTGAGCATCATCTGATGCATAAACGGAAGGTTCACAAACAAGGCTGCATCACTCCAGCCGTTGGGTGCGACTTTAAAGTACATCGCAATCGGAATGGACAATATCACACCCCAAATCGCTGCGTTGTTGGTGGCTTTTTTGTAGAACAGTCCCATTAGGAACACCGCCAATATCCCTGGACTTACAACCCCTGTATATTCTTGTATAAACTGGAACACCTGCCCCAGACTGCCCAGTTGTGGTGCGATCAGCATGGCAATGATAAGCGCCACAAGTCCTGTTAGGCGTCCTACTTTCACCATTTGCTTGTCGTTGGCATTTTTATTGAACATCGACTTGTAGATATCCATCGTAAATATGGTGGATGTGGAGTTAATCATCGAAGCTAGTGAGGAGACGATCGCTGCGGCTAGTGCAGCAAGGATAAGACCTTTGAGTCCCACTGGGATAAAGTTTTTAATCAGCCAAGGTGCGGCGTTGTCATTGGCGACATTGCCAGCGGTTCCCAAAAAGCCCTCACTGCTAAGTAATCCCATGTTTAGGGTGCCTGTCTCTAGGTCTAGGTTCATCACATAAGCGATGATGCCTGGAAGGACAACAATCACAGGGATAATGAGCTTTAGAAAGGCGGCGAATACAATTCCTTTTTGACCTTCTTTTAAGCTTTTAGCAGCCAGTGTTCTTTGGATGATGTATTGGTTAAAGCCCCAGTAGTAGAGGTTGGCAACCCACATACCACCGATAAGCACCGCTAGACCTGGTAAATCCCACCAAGCATCTCGTCCATTGGGGGTGATAATTTCTCCTTTAGAGAGGATCATCGAAAAGCGTTCAGGTGCTTTTTCATAGACATATTTAAGCCCATCGATAAAACTCCCTGAGTCTGTTACATTAGCCAGGGCAAAGTATACCATGAGCAAACCACCAATGATGAGCAGTACCACTTGCACCACGTCTGTCCAAGCTACAGCTGCCAGCCCGCCCCAGAGTGAATAAGCCGCAGCAAACAGACCAAGTCCTATGATGCTATTGAGTAAGATACTTCCATCTCCAGCTCCAACAATGGTATCCAGTGCCTTCCCACCCAAAAAGAGTACAGTTGTAAGGTTTACAAACACAAAGAGTGCGATCCAAAATACCGCTAGTATGGTTTTGAGGTTGGTGCTATATCGTTTTTCAATAAACTCCGGTATGGTATACAGTCCCTTTTCAATAAATATGGGCAAAAAGTATTTTCCAACCACAAGTAGTGTAA
>JAYPBW010000039.1:0-12090 GCA_038124405.1 Flavobacteriaceae bacterium
GCACTAGATCCTAAGTCTAGCGTGTCTACCAATTTCACCACACCCGCAAAGGGAGCGCAAATATAAGGATGTTTCCCAAATCTGCTACCCCTTTTTTGAAGAACAACAATTTTATACCTTCGTGTAAAATTAGACCCATGAACAACGTAAAAAACTACATCAAACAGCACCAAACTCGTTTTTTAAAAGAACTTTTTGATTTAATCAAAATTCCGTCTATCAGTGCAGATTCGGCATATGCATCACACATGCAGCATGCTGCACAGGCTGTTGCAAAGACGCTTTCTGAGGCAGGGTGTTCACATACAGAATTGTGTCCAACAGCTGGTTATCCCATTGTTTATGGCGAAAAAATTATAGACCAAAAGTTGCCCACGGTGTTGGTTTATGGTCACTATGACGTGCAACCACCTGATCCACTTGAACTTTGGGACACCCCACCTTTTGAGCCCGAAATTCGCAAAACCGATTTGCACCCAGAAGGAGCCATTTTTGCACGTGGTGCTTGTGATGATAAGGGTCAAATGTTTATGCACATAAAAGCACTTGAAGTGATGGAGCAAAATGGTGGCTTACCATGCAACGTCAAATTTATGATTGAAGGTGAAGAAGAAGTAGGAAGTGATAACCTTGAAGATTTTGTTAGAGCAAATACTAAAAAACTCGAAAACGATGTAATTCTTATTTCTGATACGGGCATGCTCGCAAACGACATCCCCTCTATTACTACCGGCCTTCGCGGATTAAGTTATGTAGAAGTGGAAGTAACTGGACCCAACCGAGACCTGCATTCTGGACTTTATGGTGGAGCAGTGGCAAATCCCATCAATATCTTAACACAAATGATTGCGTCACTACATGATGAAAATAACCAGATAACTATACCTGGATTTTACGACAAGGTTGAAGTTGTAAATGCTACCGACCGTGCCAAAATGGGAGAAATTCCTTTTTCAATGGAGCATTACAAAAAAGCATTGAACATAGAAGATGTGCATGGTGAAAAAGGATATACTACACTTGAAAGAAAATCTATCCGCCCGACACTTGATGTGAATGGTATTTGGGGCGGTTACACAGGTGAAGGCGCCAAAACTGTTATTCCGAGTAAGGCATACGCCAAAATTTCAATGCGCTTGGTTCCAGACCAAAAATCGGATGAAATCACCGAATTATTTACCAAACACTTTACCTCGCTTGCACCCAAAGGAGTTACTGTAAAAGTAACACCTCATCATGGCGGAGAGGGTTACGTAATGCATCCCGATGGATTAGAATTTCAAGCTGCAAGTAAAGCCTATAAAGAGACCTTTGGTAAAGAACCACTGGCTGTTCGTGATGGTGGAAGCATTCCCATTGTTGCTCTTTTTGAAGAGACCTTACAAAGCAAAACAGTACTAATGGGATTCGGCCTCGATAGTGATGCCATACATTCGCCTAACGAGCATTTCGGAGTCTTTAATTTTCTAAAAGGAATTGAAACAATTCCTCACTTTTACAAGTACTTTACACAGATGCATCAAGCAAATCAATAAGGAATAAATCGGCTGCAATACCGTCAGCCAAAAAAGCACCTTTATGAGTGGTTTTTAGCGAATCTTGATCTACATACAGTAGCTTTTCATCAATAAATCGCTTAGCTTGAAGTTCTAAATGTTGACGATACTGACTTCCTAGCTGATTTTGGATCTGAATTAGTGAAACACCCCAAGAGGCTCGGAGTCCTATCATTATGGCTTCATTGAATTTATCTACAACACTTAATTTTTCAATGGTTTGAGGCAAGTCACCCGCTAGAATACGCCTCATATATTGGGTATTATTGCTCACATTCCAATACCGATTTGAACCATCAAACCCATGTGCCGATGGTCCAATTCCTAAATAGGGCTTTCCTTTCCAGTATGCGGTATTATTTTTAGAGTGGTATCCAGGCTTTCCAAAACTAGATAGCTCATAATGTTCGTAGCCAAAACGAGTCAACGTATCCATTAAATACAAAAACTGCCGCTCCACTTCACCTTCATCCAATAGCGACACCACCCCTTTATTTACAAAATGCTCTAGTGCTGTTTTGGGTTCCAATGTTAAGGCATACGACGAAATATGGGATACGTCAAGTGTTAAGGCAATTTCAATATTTTTTTTCCAATCAGAGAAAGTCGTGTGTGGTGTTCCGTATAATAAATCGAGTGAAATATTGTCAAAGTATTCTTGAGCCCATAAAATAGACTGAACAGCTTGCTTGCCTGAATGTGCCCGATTCATGAGTTTTAATTCCTTGTCATGAAAAGACTGCACTCCAATTGAAAGGCGGTTAATTCCAATGTGCTTTAACTCTTTTAAATAGGCTTTAGTTAAATCATCAGGATTGGCTTCGAGAGTGATTTCTGGTGTTTTAATCGCATCAAAATGCAAGAGAATCTCAGAAATTAAAAAATCTATCTGTTGTGAGGTAAGCATAGATGGTGTGCCTCCACCAAAATAAATGGTTTCGAGGGGAAGTGTTGCCGCTTCCTTCCTTAGCAATATTTCCTTGCTGATGGCATCAACCATTTCATCAACATAGCTAGCAGTTGTAGAAAAATGAAAATTGCAGTAGTGACATGCCTTTTTACAAAAGGGAATATGTATATAAATCCCCGACATACTTATTTTTTTATTCGATGAGCTTGTTTCTTAACAAACGAGCTCCATCCAGAATAGTTCGTGTCCGATGGTTGAGATGGGTTAAAATGATGACATACAGCAGCAGCTAGACCATCTGTAGCATCAAGATTTTTGGGCAGTATAGAAAGTTGTTGTACCATTTGTTGCAGCATTTTCGCAACCTGTTCTTTTGAGGCGTTACCGTTACCCGTAATCGCCATTTTTATTTTTCTTGGTGAATATTCAAACACATCTAAGTCATGGGCAATACCGGCAGCAATAGCTACTCCTTGTGCACGGCCCAACTTTAACATAGACTGCACATTTTTACCAAAAAAAGGTGCCTCAAGTGCCATTTCATGTGGCTTATAGGTTTCTATAAGTTCAGAAGTTCGGGAGTAAATATGTCCCAAACGGACGTAATGACTTTCGTACTTACTCAGTTTAAGTTCGTTTAGCTGCAGGCATTTCAGTGTGTTGCCAACAACCTCAACAACTCCAAAGCCCATAACAGTTGTTCCAGGGTCAACACCTAAAATGATTTTCTTTTCGGACATATGTAAAAATAAGAATTAAACACTATCTGGAAAGAAAAACTGGTAAGGTCCACGTAACCTCAACAGGAATCTCAAGATTTGTTTTGAAGGCAGGTTGCAATCGAGGTATTGATTCAACGACTTCTTCTATAGCAGGCAGCACCAGTGTTTGAATTGTTGAAGTAGTTTTTTTGGACAACCCAACAACTGAAACCTGACCAATAGTATCTACTTTTAGCACAACAAAAAGAGTATCGGTTCCATTTTCAAATGAAGCAGCAGTGGGAAGAAGTTTCTTGGTTAATTTTTGTTGTAATTTATTAGTAAAGCATTGCCAATTAGAAGTAGAATTTTCTGTAGGGCAATCCGAAAAAAGAGGAGGTTCATCTAAAGCCGTCCAATTTAGATTGGGGGGTTTTGGTTGTTCTTTTGGATTTGGAAGTGTACACCCAAAAACTAACATTGAGGCAACCCATATACATCCCAAAAATTTCATTCCATAAAAGTAAAAAATAAAGCATTCATAACGGGAACACCCCTTAAATAATTTGTACTTTAGAAACATGGATTTAGCACTATTAATTCTAGGAGCACTTCTTATCATGATTGGATTGGCTGGAAGTTTTTTACCTATAATCCCTGGTCCTTTAACAAGTTGGCTGGGGCTGCTTTCACTACACTATACCAGTAAAATAGAACAAGATTGGGGCTTTTTGGGCTGGACTTCGGTTATAGCTTTAATAATAATGGCATTAGACTATCTAATCCCTGTTTGGGGTACCAAAGCGTTAGGTGGCACAAAAGCAGGTGCCGTAGGCTCCACAATTGGTTTAGTGTTGGGGTTATTTTTCCCTCCGTTTGGAATTATTTTTGGACCATTCGTTGGAGCATTTGCAGGTGAATTAAGTAAAAACGCTGACCGAAAAGTAGCTTTAAAAGCAGCAATAGGATCATTCTTAGGATTTCTTTCAGGGGTAGTTCTTAAGTTTATAGTATCCTTTATTTATCTGTTATTTTTTGTTTCTGCTGCTTGGAAGGGATTTGATGAATTTCTTTAAAAAGAACCTAATTTGGGCAAAAAAGGTTGTGGAAATAACTCCTGAAAGCAGGTTGGTTTGAATTCCACACATAGCAAATGTGAAATATGGACACACGTATATATCCCAGCAGCTTTAGATTGCTTGTAAAAGGAATTGAACTAACGTTGTAAGACGTTGAAATACAAAAAAAAGGGTGCAAAAAACATTGTAGGAAAAACCCTACGCCGTGTAAGCAATATCCTAGTAATACAGCTTTCTGTTATCCGTGACTTCAAAAGCACTTTTTATTGCCTCTGCAGTATTTATTTGGGCATTTTGCCTAACGCTATTGCTTATAGAGGCTTTATATCCTGCATAGCTCGATAGCTCTTCAGCAGGAGTTTTAGATTTTAACTGCACAACAAAGATGCCTGAGTTTCCTGCAATGGGCTCAGAAATAGCCTCTACTTCAAGTTCATAAGCAATACCTATTGCCTCAGGTTCATGGGAAGCACCCGATAACATACTTGTAAATCGGTTGACTGCTTTGGTAGAGCTTACTGTTTGATCAAATTGATCTGCCACATTTTTCAAAGAAGAATAATCTTCAAGTTGATCTAGCAATACTTCTTTTTTCTTTTTGTTACGAACTTTTGGGCTTAGTGCGGCTAATAATTCTTTAGCGTCAGGCAATCCAGCTTCTTTTACAGCAGAAACTTGAACAATAACATATCCGCCTGAAGAAAGGGCAAATCGTTTAACATCTAATGCTTTTCTATCTTCTTCAAATGCCCACTTCACAACTTGACGTTGATTCCCTAGAGCAGGAAGAGACTCTTCAAGTTCCTTAACATCATTTATATCTCTTACAGTGTATCCTTTAAGTGATGCTTGGTCGTTAAAATCGCTTTGTTGTACATCTAATTCAAATTGAGTGGCAGCTGTAAAAACCTTATTACTGGTTGATTCTGAGGGGATTAATTTTTTAGATATGGTAGCTAATTTCACCACATCTTTTTTGTCTTGTACTTCAATTACATGAAAGCCAAATTCAGTTTCAACTAATCCGATAGCTCCGATACGGTTTCTAAATACAAAATCACTGAAAGGAGCAACCATGTCTCCACGAACAAATTCGGGAAGTTCACCTCCACGACTACCCGAAGGACCATCTGAGTTTTCACGAGCTAATTGAGCAAAGTCACTCCCGCGTTTTGCTTTTCTAAGCAAACTGTTAGCAGTCGTTTTTGCTTCTGCTTTAGAACGAGTAACAGTAGCTGCAGCACGAGCAGCTCCTTCATAGGCGATTAAAATATGGCGTGCTTTTGCTTTCCCTGATTTCTCACGGGAAACCAAGCGTGTGATATTTGAATAGCCATTGTCTTCATAGGGACCAAAAACTTTGCCTTTTTGAAGATTAAACAGCGTATTTGCATAATTTCCTGATAGTTCAGATTCAGTTACATAATTATCTTGATATGGAAGATCTGAATTCTCACTTACAAAAGATTCTAATGCAGCCTCTGAGACACTTTCAAACGAAGGGTAAGTCTCTTCTTGTTTTGATACTTCATTATACATTTTTCTTTCGGCAAGCAGTTCACGTAATTCATTCTCAATAACAACTTTGTCTTCGGGCGTTGGCGCTTCAACAAACTGTACATAACGCAAGTCTCTGGCTGCTTCTCTCTCATAATCTGAAGCATGATCTTTCATGTATTTTGCAACATCTTTTAGAGTTACATCAACCAAACTGTCTGCTACAACTGAATATGGGATTCGCACATAATCCAAATCCAATAAATCGTTTTGTAAGGCGTAGCTTTGTTGTGCTTCAAAATTCGTTACATGCAATCCAGCATTTACCATATCTTGATAATGTTGCACTCGAATGTTGTTTTTAATGGAGGCTTCTTGAGCTTTCCATTGCTCGAACCCTTGAGGGTTATTTTGACTAAGGTCTAGAATAAAGTCTGTAAACTTTGTAGCATCAAATTTTCCATCTTCGCCTAGAAATTGTGGATCTGAGGAAAAGTTAGGGTCTGCTTTTAAAAATTGTTCAATATGATTTTTTCCTACTTGAAGTCCTAATGCATCAAAAGTTTGCTCGTATGCCTTGGCATTAGAAGATTGCTCAAAGGCAAAGTTAACCGCTTGCATAGTCGTCATGCGGTAGCTACGCTCAGCAAAATCAACTTGGCTACTAAATTCCTCAATACCAACTTCCTCTTCACCTACTATAAGCACAGGTTCTTGACTTGTAGCGGAGTTTCCATCAAAGACCCCTGTGAAAACAAAAGCCAATAGAGCCATACCAATGATGAAAATTAAAAAAATAGAGCGCTCTCTGATTTTACCTAAAATAGCCATAGTTCAAAAAATTTAGACTGCATGCGAAAATACAATTAAAAAGAAGAAATTAAAACGCTAATTCACATACAAGCGAACTAAATCTACTTTGTTAGTTGATACCTCAAGAATTTCGAAGGTAAAGTCCTGTAATTCAATTTTTTCTCCAAGCTGTGGAATGTCGGCGGCATGATGTACTATAAGTCCGCCTAGAGTCTCATACGAATCTGAAAGAGGTAATGCTAAAGCGAAAGAAGCATTGATTTCATCAATTTCTAAGCGAGCAGAAAAGGTAAACGATCCGTCGTTATGAGAAATAGAAACATTCGTTTTGGTGTCGTGTTCATCTTCAATTTCACCAAATAATTCTTCTATTATATCTTCGAGAGTTAGCATTCCAGCAGTTCCGCCATACTCATCTAAAACAATTGCAATACTTCTTCTCTTCTTTACCAATAAATTAAACACATCTTGTATGCGCATGGTTTCGGGAATCCACTCTACCGCTTTTATTATGGAATGAAGTGATTTTGGTTTATTAAACATATCAAAAGCATGCACATATCCAATAATATTATCCATGCTTTGGGCGTAAATTAGAATTTTTGAAAAGCCTGTAGAAGAGAATATGTCAATTACGTTATTCGGTTTTTCATAACGATCTACAGCAACCATTTCAGCCCTTGGGACCATAACCTCACGCGATTTGAGATTTGTAAATGATAAGGCGTTATGAAAAAGCTGAAGTTCTGCATCTCGTTCATTTTCATCGGCAGTTTCGATATGTTCTGAAACAAAATCTCCTAATTCTACTTTACTAAATGCAATGGATTCTTCTTGCTTTGAAACTTTAAAAAATCGATACAATACGCTGTCTGAAAAACGTAAAATTGCCCATGTGATGGGCTTCATGAGCTGATAAAAAACAAAAGCCGGTAACGCAAAAACACTCAGAAAGCGATTGGCATATATTTGGAAAAAAACTTTTGGTAAAAACTCTGCAGTAATTAAAATGACAGCCGTTGAAATAAGGGTTTGATAAAAAATAATATGTAAAGGCATTGCGACATTACTCGCATATACAGGAAATAAATATTGCACAATGAGCTCACCTGCAAAAATACCATAAACAACAAGTGCAATATTATTCCCAACTAGCATAGAAACTATAAATCTAGAAGGGCTATGAGTAATCGATTTAAGTAAGGCGCCGTAAGTTTTTTTTTGTGTTTTTTGAATTTCAAGTCTGATTTTGTTGGATGACACATAGGCAATCTCCATTCCAGAGAAAAAAGCCGACAACAAAAGGCTAACTAATAAAACAGAAATCTCAAAAGACATGATGATTATGACCCCTTACGCTTTTCTAGTTTTTTACGATAGCGTCTGCGAATATAAAACATCAAAAAAGCTACTGCAGTTATGGCAAGATCCAATTCTGTTCTTGCACTTTCTGAACCATAAAAATACAGCACACGAAACAAAAACAGACCTCCGAAAACGAGATAAATAATCTCAGAAATTTTATAAAATTTTATCATAATTCTTCTTCTACGACTACACTTCCTACAAGTGGTCCTGTGGTTATTTTATGAAACGACCTGCTAGCATCTAACACTCGTGCTGCAATGTCATAATCTTTGTTTTTAAAGGTAAAGTTTTCTTCTGTAAAAACCCATTCTCTATCAATATCCCAGTATAACTGGCTCGTACGTAAATCTGCTCCTTCGGGAGTGGTGATATGTACATTTCCCTGTAGGTCAACCATATTGGTACGAGTGTACATGATACCATAATTTGCACTTACAAAGGTTTCTTTGCCATTATCATCATAGAAAACAACTTCCACGCCATTTGGGAATTCAGAATAAGGAAATGGTTGATTGGTATAATCTATATTTTTAGAAGCCGAAAGTACCGCAAGTGTCCGGGCAGAATCTGTGTAAACCACCCTAATAGTATCTGCTTCACCAATTGGGAGGGAATCAAATTGATTCAACTGCTTTATTTGGTCAAAGTTATTTTTGCATGAAACAGCAACTACTGCACATAATAAAATCACACATGTTTTGAGCAAGTACTGCTGCATGTTATAACTGGGGTACTGTTACACTATCGTTTATCCAGCAAGAAAAACGGATAATTTCACCCGAGTTTCCTTCGGTGAAAATGTCGGTTTTACTAGGTGCTCTACCTTCGTAACTGGCTGCCATTTTAAGCGCGGTTTTCTTCGTTCCAGGATCTACTTTGGCCGCCTTACGTGCGGTGCTTGCCGCTAACCAATAAACAGCGCGTTTTTCAAACTGGGTATTTCCACAATCGTTTGCGCTAGATGCATACAGGTTCGCAATCAGCATATATGCCTTCCCCATGGATGGTTGGTTTTTAAGTGCTCTTTTGGCATAAGATCTAGCTTTGCTTTTAAGACCTCTAGACTTAAATTTTACTGCAATCTTATACAAAATAGAAGCTTTTCTGTATTGGTCTTGTTCGAGTGTTAATGACTCTTCATAGTAGGACAGTGCTCCTTGGCTGTCGCCAGCTTTATCTTTTAGCAATCCTAAGTAATATGCAGAATTTGCAGAAGGATTAATTCCATGAAGTGCCTCTACAAGTTCTACAAACAAAGGATCGTCTGAACATTCTTTAGCATCCATTCGGCTTGCTGCTCTATTCAGCCAAACACTATTGGTTTTATTAGCCTCAAAGCTCTTACGGTACAAAGGAATTAGGTTCTCACAGCTCGATTCTTTGGAAATCATTGCTTCAAGGTTGTTTGCATAAGTAGAAAATGCCAACACATTGGTTTCGTACACACGTTTATTACGCTGCTCTCTAGAAGTAATCGGCTGACCTGCTGCTTCTTTGTTTAAAATCACGTCTAATTTTCGAGCCAAATTGGTCTGTTCTGACTCAAATTTTTCTGAAATCTCTTCATACTTGGTAAAGAGTTCTTCCATAGAAGTACTACTTTGCTTATACAAACCATATGCTGTTTTGAAAAAGGTGTACAAACGCTTCGGACTAGTAAAACTATTTGGGTCTTGAGTAAATGCTTTGTCGAATATAGCTAGTGCTTCTTGAGGAGTCCCCAGTTTATAATCCATAATAGCTTGAGCTTTAGACGATAAAATTTTACCTACTTCACTCACACCTCTTTTGTTGTTAGGAAAATAAGTTATCCAGTCATCATAAAGATTTAGAAGTTCTTGTTCATATACAGACTTATCATCCGTTGCATTTTTAATTTTATGCGCTAAAATGCGTTCTCCATAAACGTATGTAGCCACATTGAGTTGTGGGCAAATGGAACGCACTTCTTTCCAAGGCTGATACGCAGAGTCGTAGTTTTTAACTTTTGCAAACTCTGCAAATATTGACAAGTTAGCAGGACACGAACTTTGATCAGCCTGCGCATGGCTAACAAGACTAGCAATAAACACTAAAAAAAGTAAATTATTTTTCATGACTATTTTTTAATCGTATTTTCTTTTAATAAACCAAACATCACTTAGCGAAAAGCCAAGGTTTATATTTGTGTAATTTTCTTTAATGAGTCCGTTATCTAGAGTTCCCAATTGACCTATTTCAACCCCAATATTAATCTTAGATAATAGACCCATTGGCAATCCAATTCCAAAGGTTATGCCAAAGTCTTTGATGGGTTGGTTTTTAAGTTCTATCCCTGTGTTTTCTAAGCGTGCACCTATTCGGTAAACCACCCTGTCCAAATAGCGAGTAAAAGAATTGTACTTGGGGATGTAAAATCCACCAAAAGAAAGTCTAGAGCTTGAAACATATGCTACATCTTCACGTGTTTCCAATGGGTTTGTTATTCCGCCATTTGTGTTTGCAAAACTGGCTCCAACGTACCAATGCTGTGGTTTTCCAAGTCCAAGTCCAAGTGTGTTCTCTGAAGAAAGTTTATTTGATGTAGTGGCTAAGTCACCAAGATCTATATCTTGCCGAGTGCCAAAAACTCCTTGTGCATTTATAGTCGAAATGGTTCTACCGTTAATACTTTCCAACGAAGTACTCGGAGCATATGTCGCAGAAAGGTGCAGCATATATGATGAAAATACCTGCTTGTTATAATGTAATCCAAAAATGTACTGGATTCCACTAAGTTCAGATTTAGTTGCAATTTCTGTGTTTAGCTGAATGCCACTAATCCCTTGTGTAAGTGATTTTTCAGTAAAACCAAAATTATAATTTACTACTGCTCCTATACTAAGCCCCTTTATAGGGTTTACTGCAACACCTAAAAAAGTAGTATTTACTCCTCCAGTTCCATCATAGAAAGTTTTTTGTTCTAATCCATCTATGGTTTTGGTATCGCTTATACGGTACCCAACAGAAGATCTAGGTTTTAATCCAAAACTGAAAGCAAATTTATTAGTGGGAACACTCAAGGCTAAATAATTTAGCGAAGCTGCGCTTGTATTGGCGGTTGTTTCAGAAGATTGAAGCTGTGTAGCTGAATATCTTGCACCCACTCGGTATTGAACAAACTCCAGCTTACCTAAAGTAGCTGGATTTTCAAGGCTAAACTGTGTACTATCGGCGTAAGAAGTTACACCTCCCATGGAATTATTCTCAGCAGTTCTGCTTTGAATTGGCTGTCCAAAACCGTAATAAGAATAAGGTGAAAGAGTAGCGTTTTGCGCAAACACAATTGAAGTTATAGCGACAAAAACAAAGTTGAGAAAATTACTTTTCATGAAAATTATTAAACATCAGTAGGTGGTAAAGACCTTTAAGGGTCAAATCAGCGTCAACAAATATGGTGTTTTTTATCTTTTTTTTCAAAAAATCTGCGTCTCCTCCTGTTAAAATTATGGTAAAATTGCCGAAGTTCTCATTAAATGCCTCAATCTGGGCTTGGATTTCGGCAATAAACCCAAACTCTACACCTAACTCCATGCTTGTTTTTGTTGAAGTTCCCATTTTTGGTAATTGATCGGATGGCTGTAGTTGTGGAAGTTTGTCCGTAAACAAATGCATAGCTTGGTAGCGCATGTTTCTTCCTGGTGAAATGGCACCTCCATGGTGGTGACTATTTGCCGAAACATAATCATATGTTACACAACTTCCAGCATCAATAATTAGAATTGGTGTATCGGGATAATGCACCAATGCCCCAACTATAGCAGCACGACGATCAGCTCCTAAATGCTGTAAGTTGTCATATTCAGTTGAAAAAGGATAATTCGTTGACTCGTCAACAATGTGTACCGAGATATGCTTGGGTAGCTTGGCAAGTAGTTGTTTGGTAGAAGCGCCAACAACCCCTACCAAAACTGTGGAAAATGGATGTTGTTGATAAAAAGAAACCCATTGATTCTGAGTCCAATCATCACATATACCTGTAGCTTTTAAATCATGATTTTCGAAGTATCCATATTTAATATGTGTATTCCCAACATCAATCGCTAAGTGTTTCACATTTTTCATTGGCTTCTAAAGTATAAGTTATTTTCAAAGCTACTTGCAAATTATGGGAAAGGAAGTAGAATTGTGCATGCAATTTTGCAGGG
>JAYPBW010000040.1:0-11325 GCA_038124405.1 Flavobacteriaceae bacterium
CTTCTCACTACCTAACCAATGCGCGTGAAATTCAAATTAAAATGGCGCAAGGAGCCAAGCCTGGGGAGGGGGGTCAACTTCCTGGACCAAAGGTAAATCCATACATCGCATCTGTTCGTAATTCTACTCCTTATGTAGGACTGATTTCACCACCTCCGCACCACGATATTTATTCTATCGAAGATTTGGCGCAACTCATCTATGACCTTAAAAATGCCAACAGAGAAGCCCGTATTAATGTAAAATTAGTTTCGGAAGTTGGTGTTGGAACTATTGCTGCCGGAGTTGCTAAAGCTAAAGCCGATGTTATCCTAATTTCAGGCTATGATGGTGGAACTGGAGCATCTCCGCTTACTTCATTAAAGCATGCAGGACTTCCTTGGGAGCTTGGTATTGCAGAGGCGCAACAAACACTTGTAATGAACGACCTTCGTGGACGTATCGTCATGGAGTGTGACGGGCAAATGAAAACAGGCCGTGATGTTGCCATTGCGTGTTTATTAGGAGCAGAAGAATTTGGATTCTCTACTGCGCCACTTGTCGCATCGGGATGTATTATGATGCGAGCTTGCCACCTCAACACATGTCCAGTAGGTATTGCCACGCAAGACCCTGAATTGCGTAAAAACTTTAAAGGAAAGCCAGAGCATGTCATCAACTTTATGCACTTTGTAGCTGAAGAAATGCGTGCTATCATGGCTCAACTTGGGTTTAGAACTGTTGATGAAATGGTTGGACAAAGCCAAAAGCTAAATATGAATAATGCCATTGAGCACTATAAAGCTCAAGGTATCGACTTATCGGCAATTTTGTATAAGCCTGCAGTAGCTGAAAACGTACCGCTGCGAAACATGAGCAAACAAGATCACGGGTTAGAAAATGTACTTGACGTTGATATTGTTTCAAAAGCCAGTAAAGCCATTATTTCTAAAGAGGTTCAAACACTTCATTTTGATATTAAGAATACCGATCGTAGTGTAGGTGCTTTGTTAAGTAACGAAATTTCAAAAACACATGGACGCGAAGGGCTGCCAACAGATACATTAAAATTATTATTCAAAGGAGCAGCTGGACAAAGTTTTGGATGTTTCGCTACAAAAGGACTTCTTATGGAAGTTACAGGAAATGCCAATGATTATTTTGGGAAAGGTCTTTCAGGGGCTAAACTAATTGCGAAAGTACCCGATGAAGCTACATTTAAACCCGAAGAAAATATCATCATTGGAAATGTTGCCCTGTACGGAGCTACCGGTGGAGAAGCGTACATTAATGGTATTGCTGGTGAGCGCTTCTGCGTACGTAACTCTGGAGCAGTTGCTGTTGTTGAAGGTGTTGGCGACCATGGTTGCGAATACATGACAGGTGGTGAAGCTGTAATTTTAGGTCCAATTGGACGGAACTTTGCTGCCGGAATGAGCGGTGGTATTGCCTACATTTATGCTAAAGATGGCGTTTTTGATGACCGAAATTTCAACATGGAGATGATCGGACTTGAAGACCTCAATGAATCAGATTTAGCACGTGTTGAGTCTCTGATTCAAAATCACATTGATTATACAAACAGTCCGATGGCATCTAAAATCTTAGAAAACTGGAAAACAACGAAAAAACATTTTATTAAAGTAATGCCTACCGATTACAAAGCAGCGCTTGAACGCATGGCGAAAGAAGAACAAAACGCATAAGTATGG
This sequence comes from Flavobacteriaceae bacterium, assembly GCA_038124405.1. Lineage (GTDB taxonomy): Bacteria > Bacteroidota > Bacteroidia > Flavobacteriales > Flavobacteriaceae > UBA7446. The sequence continues at coordinate 1,692 of JAYPBW010000040.1, forward strand.
GAAAGTTAAGAGGTTTTATGGAGTATGAACGCGTAAATGAACAAAACATTGAGGTTCAAGACCGTGTTAAAAATTATAAGGAGTTTACTGTAACACCAAGTGAAGAAACCTTGCAAGACCAAGGTGCTCGTTGTATGGATTGCGGTGTTCCTTTTTGCCATTCTGGATGTCCACTTGGTAATATGATTCCCGATTTTAACGATGCGGTATATCGTAATGAGTGGCAGAAGGCACTTCGCATTTTACACGCTACCAACAACTTCCCTGAATTCACAGGCAGGCTATGTCCTGCTCCCTGTGAAGCAGCTTGCGTGTTAGGCATCATCAACCCGCCCGTTTCTATTGAAATGATTGAAAAGTACATTGTGGAGCGTGGTTTTAAAGAAGGTTGGATTAAAGCAGATCTTCCAACAAAACGTACTGGAAAAAATGTTGCGGTTGTTGGCTCTGGACCAGCTGGACTGGCTGCTGCGCAACAATTAAACCGTGCCGGGCACACTGTAACTGTTTTTGAGCGCGATGAAAAAATTGGCGGATTACTACGCTATGGAATTCCAGATTTTAAAATGGAAAAAAACGTCATCGATAGACGTTTGGCTATTTTGGAAGAAGAAGGAATACGATTCAAAACAGGTGTTGAAGTTGGAAAAAACATGTCTGTAGACGAGCTTAATGCTTTTGATGCGGTGGTGCTTTGTGGAGGAGCAACCATTCGAAGAAGACTACCCATTCCAGGATCTGACCTTCCGGGTGTAGTACAAGCCATGGACTTTTTACCAAAAAGCAACCGTTGGGTAGATGGACTTACAGAAGTGGATAACGCCTTGCATGCAGCTGGAAAAAATGTAGTTGTTATTGGCGGTGGAGACACAGGCTCAGACTGTATCGGTACTTCAAACCGTCAAGGCGCTAAGAGTGTAACTAACTTTGAGATTATGCCCAAGCCTTCCGAATCACGTACCGAAGATCATCCATGGCCGTTTTGGCCTTTCAAACTCAAAACAACTTCCTCGCATGAAGAAGGTAGTCATAGAGAATGGAGCATCATGACAAAAGAATTTGTTGCTGATGAAAAGGGCCATTTAAAAGGATTGAAAACCGTGAACGTGCGTTGGGAAAAGAACAAAGAAGGTGGCAGACCAACCCTAGTGGAAGAGCCAAACTCTGAGCAAGAATGGCCGTGCGAATTAGCCCTTCTAGCACTTGGATTTACAGGTCCTGAGCCAACCCTTGCAGAGCAATTAGGATTAGATCAAGATGAGCGCTCCAACATCAAGGGGAATGAAAAATATCAAACAAACATACCACACGTTTTTACGGCTGGCGATATGCGACGTGGACAATCGTTAATTGTTTGGGCTATTTCTGAAGGTCGTGAAGCAGCGCACCATGTAGATGCTTACCTGATGGGATCATCTACTCTTCCTATTAAAGAAGGGGGCGACTTACCCACAAATTAATTTACTGAAAGAAATTCCATACCACTCCAAAGCGAACAAGTAAATCGCGATATGGATAATTCGGGGCTGCAAAATAGGCAGGCGACTTCCGATTGGCATTTGCGTGCTCTACTACCAAAAACAAGCGTGTTTGTCTGATTTTGGCATTAAAAAAAGCGTTCAGCACTGGATACCCTCCAAGCTCTTGATGTTGTTGAACCACAAATTCAGATAATATCGGGTGATATGCACGCATATTAAACGCTGAAAAATAATAGGCACTTACACCCAAATTCAAAAACAATGCCTTTTGAAACCAATGATCTTCATAATACACAGCAGTACGACCAACAAAACCAGGCATGGGCAATGCAGTTGTATTACCGCTAAGTTGTTGCGCTCGTAGCTTGGTATCCCAACGAAATACGCTCCATTTTAGCCCACCTTCCCAATCTATCTGCAGCAGATTTATAGGGTCATTTGACTGCATTGGAACAACCGTAAGGGCATCTGCATCTGGTTGTAAGAAATAAGCATGATTATTTATAGTAGTTGCTGTAAGTGAGAATGTTCCAAATTTTGAATGGTTAAATGAACCATAAATGGACGTGCGCTGCTCCATTTCAGGAGTGGTAATCCATTGATAGTTTGTATAGGTGCTGGTAAATTGTTCAAATGTAAAGCCTGGGTGCTGTTGTCGGAGTTGAACGCCAGCATTCAAAACACTATTTTTGAATACAGGAAGCGTGATTTCCCCTTTAATAAAATCGCCCGTTCGAGCACCACTTAAGGCAACCTCAGCTTCGGCGCGTAAGCGCAATCTACCAAATTTTTTATGCCAAATTCCTCCAACAGAATATGCATTTTCTTCTAAGGCAGGTTTATTAGCAATGTGCCTTTCTGTAAAACGATATTTGTGATGCCTGGCATATCCCGAGAACCATCCCACCGTTGGACTTGTTAAAATTGCATACGCATCAAATTGACGGAGACTATAATGAAAACGATCGTAAGGTTTTGTGACGCCTTGTTCGAGAGCCCCATATCCTTGATAGGCCTGCGTTTGACTAAAACGATTGTCTTGAGTGTTACTCTGCGCTCTATACCCTACTCTTAATCTTGAGGTTTGTAACGAATCTTTTGAATGCAATACTAGATAGTCTTGTTCGATCAAATAAAACTTACCCGTAAAGTTATTTTCGGCATTTTCATACAATACACCTAAACGCTCCCGATCAAAAAACTCATCATTTCCAGATTGGAAATCTAAAATAGAAGTAGCATCTAGCCCTCCATTTTCTTGCTGTTCTATTTTCTGATTCGCCATTTGAAAACGCAAGCGGTAGCGGCCGTTTGGGTTTTCGTAACGCGTAGAAAAGCGCAACTGACTTCTACCTGAAATTTGATGTTGATATTTCCCCAACGAACGGTGTCCCCTGTAGCCAATGGCATAGTTTAAGCGTGGATGAATGTTGGCAGTGATTAAGGCATCGGAGGATTGCCCCTGCGTTTGCGTACTCATATAAAACACTTCAGACAAGGGAGTTGGTACGTGATAGTACGCCAATTGGTGTGGCAAAAACCGTTGGCTTTCTTTGGTGCGAAAACCAGCAGCTGCCGCCGTGTTGCCGTGCCATGCTTCAAGGGAAAGTGGATTAAGTGCTTGACCTGAATTATTCAAAGGCATAAAAGCAAAGTTATCGCGCCTTTGGGCGTTCATCTTATAGTACTTGTTCAACGTTAAGGTAGTATCCACATATGTGGTGTCGCGCAATTGTGAAATAATGAGATAGTCTGTAATGCCAATTTCCTTATTTTGCGATACTACTTCTAGGGTGTCTGCAAAAGCTAGTGGTTGTTCTTGCTGAAAGGGCATAATACTAGAAAGTGAATCTACTAACGAGGGTTTGGACTGCGCCAAAACACCAACTGATATACATAAAAAAAGGAGCTTTTGTAGCACTCGTATAGATTTTGGTAAAGGTATTGATTTCAGCCAAAGTATTAACTGTAATTAATTTGTACTTTTAATCCTATATGCGAACACAACTTACGCAAACCTTAGAGTGCGGTACAGATGAAGCTGGTCGTGGTTGTTTGGCAGGACCTGTTACGGCTGCTGCCGTGATTCTACCCAAAAACTATACCCATCCCCTACTCACCGATTCCAAAAAACTTACTGTAAAACAACGATATGCTTTGCGAGAGGAAATCAAAAGCGTGGCTTTGGCGTATGGCATTGCGCATGTATCGCATACGCGAATTGATGAAATCAACATTCTAAACGCTTCCATAGAAGCGATGCATTTGGCTATTTCCAAGATGGAGCACATTCCAGAAACCATCCTTGTCGATGGAAATAAATTCAAAACTTTTAACAATATTCCGCATCAGTGCATTGTTGGAGGTGATGCCAAATTTTTTAATATTGCCGCAGCTTCTGTTTTAGCAAAAACCACCCGGGACGATGTCATGCTAGCGCATCATCTAAAATATCCAATGTATGGTTGGGATACCAACAAGGGATATCCCACAACCAAACACCGAGACGCTATTCGTGTCCACGGAGCTGTTGAAATACACCGTAAAACTTTTGCATTATACCCCAAACAACTGTCGTTGGATTTATAAATTTGCAGTATGAATAGAGTGTTGCTCTTAGTGCTTTGTATTGTGATTGTTGCTTGCCAGCAAGAACAAAAAACAACTGAATCATTAATAAAGTATATGCCAAATAATGCTGTCTTGGTACTTAAAAGTTCCTCATTTTCAGCTTTAAAAACCTATACCAATCAGCATGTTGCCACTGATGCACTAACTAAAATTTTTCCCGATTTCTTCTCGATAATAGAGGGTGCGTCACCAAACATGAGTGGTCAAATAAGTTTTCACCCCGAAGGAAAAGACAAACTGAGCTACCTATGGATTTCGCCTCAAAAACCAATATTAGTGGATACAGTAAGTGCAGACACGCTAAACTATGCCAAAACAAAATTGTTGAAATTTGAAACCTCTCCACCAACCTATTACGCCACGTGGGATAGCTTGCATGTACATTCCTCAAGCAAGTTACTCCTAGAAAGTAGCATCCGACTACGTAATACGCCTAACTCAATTGATACTAAGCTTGAACAATTGTACACAAGTGCTGATCAACCGCATACCTTTTATGTAAACAGTAAGATAGCATCCTTTTTTAATACACTTTTTGACGGAACAAAACCTGTTCAATGGGATGAATGGAGTGATTGGACTGCATTTGTTCCTAAAGTAAATGACAATGGCTTGTTCTTTCGTGCCTATGGCATCTTACCTGCCAACGATACATCAAGACTCTCTCCATTAAAAAATCAGGTAGCCGAATTGCAAAAAATAGCAAATTTACTTCCTAGCAATGCACAAACAGTACAGGCGTTTGCATTTGATTTTGATACGTTTAAAAAGGCTGCAAGTCGTTTTCAAATAGTCCATAACCAACCCGAAACAAAACTTGATTCGTTATTTTTGGATGCGACACAAGTTGCAAAAGCACAATTTGGTAATGAAAAACTAATAATAATTAAATCTGGTCAAGAGCCCGAAAACATGGCTGCGCAACTCACAAGACAGTCTAGCGCTCAATACACCATAGGGACTCAACAACTTTTTGAATTTTCTGAGGAAAATCAAAAAACAGCGGTTTTAACACCCATTATAGCCAAAGACAACTATGGTTTTGCTACTTATGTAAACGAACATATATACTTAGGGCAATCTAAATTAATGATGGAGTCTTTATTGCAATCATTAGAAAAAGAAGATGTTTTGGGCACTAGTACCATTTTTAAAGAATATGCGCAGACTTTACCCAAAAAAAGTAGTTTTTGGGCTTGGGCCGCACCAACCCATTTTGAGACCACACTCAAGAAATCAATTCCTGCAATTGATAAAACGAATTTTGAAGCATTTCGACAAATAGATTATGTGGGAGTTGTTGAAGGCGACGTGTTTTATGTTACATTAAGCTTGCAACAGCCCAACAGTAGTGGGAGTACTGCCCAAAGTGTAGAGTCAGCAGGAACAACCACTTTTGAAAATCCTATTGAATGGGGACCTTATGCAGTAAAAAATCACAACTCAAACGAGCTTGAATGGCTTATTCAAGATCAGGAGAATCAACTTTATTTACTCAATGCATCTGGAAAAGTGCTTTGGAAAAAACAATTGGATGGTGCTATTCAAGGACCTGTTCGACAAGTAGATTTATATTTGAACAAACGCCTTCAACTTGCGTTCGTAACCACTAAGAGTTTTCAAGTATTAGACAGGAACGGCAATGCGGTACGTGGATTTCAAAAAACAGGCATGAGTTCTTCAAGCCTACTTGGTGTATTTGATTACGATAAGCAACGTGATTACCGATTTTTATTATCCTCCGGAACTAATTTGAACATGTACGATCGTCGGATGAAAAAAGTTAGTGGATGGCGAAAAACAAAACTATCCGGTGCATTGGCATTTCCACCAAAACATATTCGAATTGGGAGTCGGGATTATATTTCACTCGTGCACAAATCTGGAAAAGGAGAACTTTTACATCGTACTGGAAAAACTCGAATCAAAATTCCAACGGATATCAAGTTTACTCAAAACTTATATCCGTATCAAAATGGATTTGTTGGGCTTGATGCTAAAAATAGACTCATACTAATAAGCACATCTGGAAAAATTACCAAAAAAGCATTACCATTCGAAACGCGTTATACTTTGGCGGCGAATAAAAACACACTAGTTACACTTACAGAAAATAAAATTACTATTAATAATCAATTGGTAGAGTTGGACTTTGGCGTATATGCAGCACCTGTAATTCAAGTAATCAACAACCGAACGTATGTTTTAGTATGGGACAATCAGTCGGGGAAAGTGTATGCTTTTAATCGTGATGCCAACTTATTAGACGGATTTCCTACAGTAGGAGAACATAGGGCTATGCTTGGCCAAGGTGCGCCAGGGTCTGCAGTTTATTTAGCAGCGCAAAACAACAACCAAGAAGTTCGTTTTTATCGAATTCCCTAGCGTAATTCAGTTTTAAAATGATGGGCAAAGTGGTGTTGAAATCGTGCGCTAACTTCTTTCAAATCGACAGATTTCCCTAATTCCTTTTCCATTGATGTAACACCTTTATCTTGAATTCCGCATGGGATGATATAGTCAAAATAAGAAAGGTCTGTGTTTACATTTAGTGCAAATCCATGCATGGTAACCCAACGACTTGTTCGAATACCCATTGCGCAAATTTTACGAGGATTTGCACCTTCAACATCAAGCCAAACACCTGTTTCTCCTTTACTTCGAGCTGCCTCAATGTTGAAGTCGGCAAGAGTTGCCATCACGCATTCTTCCAAAAGACGTAAATCGAATATTGGATAACCCACTAATTGTCCTGGACCATGATAGGTAATATCTCCACCTCTATTTGTAGGATAAAAAGTAACTCCTTTTTGAGAGAGTGTGTTAGCATCGATGAGCAGGTTGTTTTCGTCACCGCTTTTTCCCAATGTGTATACATGAGGATGCTCAACAAAAAGCAAATGGTTTTCAGTGGGTTTTTGAGCGTCTGGATTTCTGCGGTTATGTATTTTTTGGTCTATGGTCTTCTGGAACAAATCTTGTTGCAGTTGAGTTACAGCATCATAGGCCGCAAGCCCTAACTGGCGGACTTGAACCACTGGTTTAGGGCTCATAATAAAAGGGTCTGTTCAAAATAATAAGAGCTCCAATCACTCCTGGAACCCAAGCACAAAGAGTAAGTAAAAAGACAATTACAACAGAACCACATCCTCTATCAATAACAGCTAGCGGAGGAAAAATAATTGCCAAAATTACTCGTAAAAGACTCATAGTATTCAAAGATACAAATTAGAACTTTCTTGAGAACTCACACGCATTGGTTATCTTTGCATCAGAAAAAATTCGGATGCACGAACTATCAGAACAAGAACTTGTACGACGAGAAAAACTAACCAAGCTACGTGAGTTGGGCATTGACCCATATCCTGCAGCTGCTTATGACACGACACACTACGCTACAGACATAGCTGAAAAATTTGAAGAAGAAAAGGCTGTATGTATGGCGGGTAGACTTATGTCTAGGCGTGTGCAAGGAAAAGCAAGTTTTGCCGAATTACAGGATGCTACAGGGAGAGTACAATTGTATTTTAACAGAGATGTTTTGTGTCCTTCTGACGACAAAACGCTTTATAACGAAGTTTATAAAAAATTACTTGATATTGGAGATATCATTGGAATCAAAGGCAAGCTATTTACCACGCAAGTAGGTGAAAAAACAGTTGAAGTACACCACCTTTTTGTTTTAAGCAAGGCATTGCGTCCGTTGCCACTACCCAAGGTTGATGCCGATGGAAATACCTATGATGCCTTTACAGATCCTGAGCAGCGATATCGTCAACGGTACGTTGATTTGATTGTGAACCCAAAAGTAAAAGAAGCGTTTGTAAAGCGCACCAAAATCACCAATACCATTCGAACTTTTTTCAACAATCGGGGGTATTTAGAGGTTGAAACTCCCATTTTGCAACCCATTCCAGGTGGAGCAGCTGCGAGACCATTTGTTACCCATCATAACGCATTAAATATTCCACTCTATCTAAGAATTGCAAATGAATTGTACTTGAAACGACTTATTGTTGGAGGATTTGATGGTGTTTATGAGTTTGCTAAAGACTTTCGAAATGAAGGTATGGATAAAACCCATAATCCTGAATTTACAGTAATGGAACTGTATGTAGCTTACAAAGACTACCACTGGATGATGGAAACCACCGAGGCATTGCTCGAAGAAGTAGCTGTAGCCGCCAATGGACAGGCAGCTGTACAGGTAGGTGAACACACTATAGATTTCAAAGCGCCTTATCCTCGAGTACCTATTTTAGATGCAATTAAAGAACATACTGGCGTTGATGTTTCGGAAATGGATGAAAATGGATTGCGCGATACGACAAAAAATTTAGGCCTAGAAGTTGATGAATCTATGGGGAAAGGAAAGCTTATTGATGAGCTATTCGGTGAACTTTGTGAGCATCACTACATCCAACCCACATTTATCACAGATTATCCTAAAGAAATGAGTCCGCTCACTAAGGCGCACCGCAGCAAACCTGGACTCACGGAACGCTTCGAGCTTATGGTAAATGGAAAAGAATTAGCAAATGCTTATTCAGAACTAAATGACCCAATTGATCAACGTGAACGATTTGAAGATCAAATGGCACTTTCTGAAAAAGGTGATGATGAAGCCATGTATATTGATCAAGATTTTCTGCGTTCATTAGAATATGGTATGCCGCCAACTTCAGGAATAGGTATTGGAATTGATCGACTTACCATGCTACTAACAAACAACGACTCCATACAAGAAGTATTATTTTTTCCACAGATGCGCCCTGAGAAAAAAGGACCTCAGCTTACTGAAGAAGAACAACTATTAGTTGATCTATTGAAAAAAGAAAACCCTGCTGAACTTCAATCAATTAAAGAGCAAGCAGGGCTTAGTAACAAAAAGTGGGATAAAACAATTAAAGGACTTACTAAAAAATCAATTGTCGAAGTAACAAAAACTGATGACAGTCTAGTTGTTACACTCCGCTAATTAATTAGTAAAATTTAAATTCTGTTCTACGATTTTTGTAGTGCTCGCTTTCTGAACACTTTACACCATCTGAGCAATTATTTAATAATCTAGATTCTCCGTAACCAACCGCAATCATTCTTGAGGTCTTTATACCTTTTTGACTTAAATATTCTACCACAGATTTTGAACGGCGTTCTAAAAGGCTTTGATTAGAAGCAGTTGATCCTCTTGAATCTGTATGAGAACCCACTTCTACAACCGAAGTCTCGCTTGTTCTAAGTTTAGAAAGAATATATTCGTCAATGATATTTTCCGGGTTCAGGGTTATCAGGTAATTTGTCAAGATATTGTTCTTGCGCCTGAAGAGCGATTGCGCAGCATAACGCAAATAGCATATAAATAGGTTTCATAATAAAATAAGATTTATTAATATCAAATTAAACAAAAACAAAAAAACTGAACCACCAAATTCTTAGTTAGGCATATTTTTATTCATTTTTATTCAAAATAATATTGGCGTTGTGCGTTTTATTTAACAATTTAGCGCACACACCTAAAATTC
>JAYPBW010000041.1:0-2847 GCA_038124405.1 Flavobacteriaceae bacterium
TATTGGGATAAGGCGGATGGGAAGACCAAACAGAAGATTCTTGGCTGCATCTTTACTGAAAAATTTGAAAATTTCGATTTTGAGAGTTGCAACCACATTTTTACTCCAGAGATTAAGTCTATTATGTTGGCCAGTAAGGTTTTACAGAAGAATAAAAATAAAAAGGAGGTCAAAAATGACCTCCTGTCTATGATGGCTCCCCCTCTTGGGCTCGAACCAAGGACCCTCTGATTAACAGTCAGATGCTCTAACCAACTGAGCTAAGGAGGAAAACGTGCGCAAATATAATTGTTATTTGGTTGCTATCAAATGTCGGACACATAAAATTATTTATGCGTTCTTATGACAGTAAAAACCTGTAAATATCATTCCCATTGGCATAAATGAATAACGCCAATAATAAGAACAACCCTATCATCTGGGCATACTCTAAAACTTTCTGGTGTGGCTTGCGTCCTGTTAGCATCTCATAGGTTAAAAACACCACATGCCCACCATCTAATGCCGGAATAGGCAAAACATTCATAAATGCTAAAATGATGGATATCAATGCCGTACGCTCCCAAAAAACCCGCCAGTCCCATTTGGATGGAAACAAACTTGCAATGGTGACAAAACCGCCTAGTTGACTCGCCCCTTTTTTGGTGAATATAAACTTGAATTGTGCTACATAATCATAAAGCGTCCAGTATCCATATGAAAATCCTTGTTTTATACTCTCTGTAAATCCATAGGAAACTGTTTGGGCAGCTGGGCGTGTGTTTTTGAAGACTATGCCTAATTTACTTCCACTTGCTACAGGAATGATGCTATTTTGCTCAACACCATTGCGTAGTATTTTCAGGTTCACCACGTCGCCTTTCCGTTGTTCTAGTGCTTGATGTACTTGTGCCCACGAGCTAATATTCTTTCCATTTACCGCTACAATTTGATCGTTAACCATAATTCCTGCTAAGGCAGCAGGTGAATTTGGAGTTACTTCCTCAATAATTGCAGGCATATATGGAATAAGGGGGAACATTTCTCCTGCAGCAAACAATTGTTTTCCATAATCTTGTGGAACAGAAATGGAGCTTGTTGTGCCATTTGTGCGCTGCACGGTAACCGATTTCGCTTCGCGTAGAAATAACCATTTGTTTGCATCTAGTGCATCGTCTAATACGGCTCCGTTAACCGAAAGTACTTTATCGCCTTGCTCAAAGCCAATCGCTTGGGCTTGTGGAGTAGGTGAAAGACCATACTGAAGGTCGTCGTTGGTGACAATAGTTTTACCCCATACAAATATGACCATCATGTAAATCAAAAAGCCAAGCACCAAATTTACAGTTACCCCGCCTAGCATAATAATTAATCGTTGCCACGTTGGCTTTGCTCTAAACTCCCAAGGTTTTGCAGGTTGTGCCATCTGTTCGGTATCCATACTTTCGTCAATCATCCCCGAAATTTTAACATAACCTCCTAGCGGAAGCCAACCGATACCATATACTGTTTCGCCTATTTTCTTTTTGAAAAGTGAAAATTTTACATCAAAAAAAAGGTAAAATTTCTCTACGCGATTTTTAAAAAGCTTTGAGGGAATAAAATGTCCTAATTCGTGAAGAACAATAAGCAGCGATAAACTTAGAATTAGCTGACCGCCTTTAATAAGAAAAAGTTCCATGGGAAAAAATTAAAGCCCAAATGTAAGGGATTTGAACGAGCTTTAAAACGTCCTAGGTTGTATCTTTGCTGCATGGAATTGGCGCGCTTTTTTAGAAAATTTCGCACACTTGCTTGGGTATTACTTACCCTCTCGGTAATTATTGTAGGGTTGTTTTACATTGCTTTAAAGCCTCAGAAAACCCTTCCGGTATATCAACCTGCAATGGTAACTCCAGAGCTTGTTGATGAAAGTATACAGTACGTAAAAAAATACCACACTATTGCTCCTTTTTCCATGACCAACCAAAATGGAGAAACCATTACTGAAAAAGACTACGAAAACACTATTTATATAGCCGATTTCTTTTTCACTACTTGCCCAAGTATTTGCCCCATAATGACCAAAAACATGCATGTGCTACAAGAAAAACTCATCAAATACCCCGAAGTAAAACTGCTTTCATACAGTGTTACACCCGAAATTGATTCCGTGGCGCAGCTAAAACGCTACGCTCAAAAAAACAAAGTGAATGATGCACAGTGGAACTTGGTTACTGGAAGTAAAAAAGAAATTTACCAGTTGGCTCGAAAGTCATATTTGGTAGTAAAAGAAGATGGCGATGGCGGTCCATTTGACATGATTCACACCGAAAACTTTGTCTTGGTTGATCGTCAAAAACGAATTCGTGGCTATTACGATGGCACCCAACGCGATGCAATGGACAACATACTTAACGACGTTGAGATACTCCTGTCAGAAAACTAAAGCACATTCTAAAAATGTTGCGCACTTTAACGTACATTTGCTCTTTAAAATTGGTCTAAATAAATGTATATGACCCTCGCAGACTTAGAGGTTGGGGAAACGGCTATCATTGATTCTTTTGATGTAGAGCAACTCCCAATGAAACTTATTGAAATGGGGTGCTTGCCCGGAAATGAAGTAGGATTGTTGCAACTTGCGCCAAATAAAGATCCGTTATACCTCAACATTTCAGGTTCTCATTTAGCTATCCGTCGCGAAACAGCCACACGAATTTTTATCCGAAAACAAGGTGAGTAAAAACATAAATGTTGCGCTTATTGGAAACCCCAATACGGGAAAGTCATCGGTATTTAATCACCTCACAGGGCTAAATCAAAAAACAGGAAACTACCCTGGAATTACCGTTGAAAAAAGACAGGGGATTTGCAAACTTCCACGAG
>JAYPBW010000041.1:2857-5774 GCA_038124405.1 Flavobacteriaceae bacterium
ATCATGTGTAGACGATATTGTAGTGGTTGAGTTGCTGCTCAATAAAAATGATAAAGACTTTCCAGATGTAGCTGTAGTAGTTTCAGACGTTGAAAATCTAAAGCGAAACCTACTCCTTTTTACACAAATCAAAGACTTAAATATCCCAACCATTTTGGTGATCAATATGTCAGACCGCATGCGTCGAAAAGGCATTAGTATTGACACCTACAAAATGGAGCAGCTTCTTCACACCAAAGTAGCTATGGTTAGTGCTCGTAAAAATGAAGGTATTGACGTGCTAAAAGAGCACATTGCCAATTTCAAATCCATTTCGACTAGCCCTTGCTTAGGTATTGAACAAATAGATCAAGAATACTTTGGATCATTGCAGCGTACCTTCCCTAAGCAATCTTTGTACAAACTTTGGTTGGTGATTACGCAAGATGTGAATTTTGCTAGATTAGAGCGTAAAAAAATGGAGGCCGATGATGCTAACCATATGCGAAGCCCGTCGTTTTTAAAACGACTTCAGCAAAAAGAAACTATAAAGCGCTATCAGTTTATAAATAACATGCTCAAAGAATGTTATGTAAAAGATACCGCCAAGGCAACAGACTTACGCGGCAGATTAGACCGAGTGCTTACACACAAAGTATGGGGGTTTGTCATTTTTTTTGTGATACTTCTCACTATTTTTCAAGCGCTTTATGACTGGAGTAGTGTTCCAATGGATATTATTGATGCCACTTTTGTGCAACTTAGCGATTGGGCAAAAACAAATCTTCCGTCTTGGTTTGCACCAAACCTTTTCGCCGAAGGAATTATTCCTGGCCTTGGTGGCATTGTAATATTTGTGCCGCAAATTGCCATGCTCTTTTTATTTATTTCCATATTGGAAGAAACAGGTTATATGAGCAGAGTGGTGTTTATCATGGACCGAGTTATGCGGCGCTTTGGATTAAGTGGAAAAAGTGTAATCCCGCTTATTTCAGGAACAGCATGTGCCATTCCAGCTATTATGGCAACACGAAATATTGAAAATTGGAAAGAACGTTTGGTTACCATTTTGGTTACTCCATTTACTACATGCTCGGCACGGCTTCCCGTATATCTTATTCTTATCAGTTTGATTATTCCCGACGAAAGGGTTTTGGGAGCCAATTTGCAAGGGTTGGTATTGATGATATTCTATCTGCTTGGATTTGCCATGGCGCTTTTAGCGGCCTTTGTTCTGCATAAAACAATGCCACAAAACAACACGAGTTACTTCGTGGTAGAAATGCCAAATTATCGAATTCCGCTTCTCAAAAATGTATTACTTACCATTATAGAAAAAACAAAGTCGTTTGTGTTGGAGGCAGGAAAAGTAATATTAGCTATTTCTATACTTCTCTGGGTATTGGCGTCAAATGGTCCTGGAGAAACTTTTAAAAATGCTCCTAAAGAAGTAGCTAAAACGATATCTGTAAATGATGCAAATTTTGAGCAGCAACTCAGTGCGTATAAACTTGAACATTCTTATTTAGGAATTGTTGGAAAAGGAATTGAGCCTATAATTCGTCCCCTAGGCTATGATTGGAAAATTGGAATTGCTATTGTAAGTTCATTTGCAGCTAGAGAGGTGTTTGTAGGAACTTTAGCTACCATTTACAATGTAGGAGACGATGAAGAAGAAACCATAAAAAAACGCATGGCTGCTGAAACCTATACCGATGGAAGTCCGGTATTTACGCTAGCCTCTGGATTATCACTTATGGTTTTCTATGCCTTTGCCATGCAATGTATGAGCACATTGGCAATTGTTAGAAAAGAGACCAATAGTTGGCGCTGGCCTGCAGTCCAACTTATTGTTATGACAGCTGTGGCTTATTTAGGCGCATTACTAACATTTCAATATTTTAGCATTTAATATGGAAAGGGTAATCATTAGTATCGCAGTACTTTGGGCACTTTATTTTTTAGTGCAAAAATTTAGACCAAGAAAAAAAACATCCTCAGGCTGTGCTGCCAAAAATTGTGGTTGTCACTAACTTCCTAACGCCACGTCAAGTATCATCATAACAACAAAACCTCCAATAAATCCAAGAGTAGCTATATCGGTATACTTATCTTGTTGAGTTTCAGGAATAACCTCTTCAACTACCACAAAAATCATGGCTCCTGCCGCAAAAGCAAGTGCGTAAGGTAAAATTGGAGTGAAAAAAGTAACTGCCAATGCTCCAATAACCCCTGCAATAGGCTCTACAATCGCTGAAGATTGCCCGTAGAAAAAACTCTTTCTTCGGCTTAGACCCAATCTACGCATGGGCATAGAAACGGCAATCCCCTCGGGGAAATTTTGAATTGCAATACCAATAGCCAAAACTACCGCACCAGCAATAGACGCCTCAGGTAAACCTGCAGCAACACCCCCAAACAATACTCCAACAGCTAACCCTTCAGGAATATTATGCAGCGTAATGGCTAAAACCATTAGTGTGGTACGATGCCATGGTGTTTTAATTCCTTCAGATTCTTTAAAATTAATATGAAGGTGAGGTAATACCTTGTCTAACCCAAAAATGAACAATGCTCCTAAAGTAAATCCAACCGCAGCTGGAATTACTTTAATAAACCCCTCACCTGGGCTCATGTCAATACCAGGAGCAAGTAAACTCCAAAAACTAGCAGCTACCATAACCCCACCCGTAAATCCTAACATTCCATCAAGAATAGCGCGGTTCATAGTTTTAAAAAAGAACACAAAAGATGCACCAAGAGCGGTTAATCCCCATGTAAAGAGGGTAGCATACAGCGCTCCAAGCACTGGTGGTGTATTTTCAAAAAAGTGAAGAATCGATTCAAACATAAGCGCAAATATAAATATTCCTTTATTACTACGATTTTTGTAGGTTTGGAAAGGTGAAAAAAGAAAAAGATTACGATTTTATTTTTG
>JAYPBW010000041.1:5784-11108 GCA_038124405.1 Flavobacteriaceae bacterium
CACTCAAGATGAGGCGTTTTCAGAAAAATCTATTTTGATTTTAGAGAAAAATGCTGAAAAAGGAAACGATAGAACTTGGTGTTTTTGGGAAGAAAAACACACTAAAAATTGGGAGAAATATAGTAGTAAAGAATGGGAAAACATCATTTTTTCATCTAGTTCACATCATTTAAAAGAGTCTATTTCCCCCTTCGCATATAAAATGATTCGTAGCAACTCTTTTTACCGCTCGTTGAGCGAGATGATTGCTAATAATCCAAAGATTACGCTACATTTTGAGGCTGTAAACTCACACATTGAACATCCAAACTTTGTAGAAGTTTCAACAACAAATAACACTTACAGGGGGAGCTATTTTTTTAACAGTATTTTTGATTGGAACGTGGTACAACAACAGTCCAAATACCCTGTATTGCAACAACATTTTTTAGGATGGTTCATTAAAACCGAAGTAGATTGTTTTGATTCAACTACGGCAACATTCATGGACTTTACCCTGTCACAACAAGGAAATACGCGATTTATGTACGTACTACCTTTAAGCAAAACTGAGGCACTAGTTGAGTACACTTTATTTTCTAAAGATCTACTTAAAAGTGCCGAATATGAACGTGAAATACGGAACTATCTAAATCGAAAAAATGTTCGGAACTACAGCATAAAAGAGACGGAATACGGCAGCATTCCCATGACATGCTACCCATTTTCAAAACACAACACCAAGCGTATCTTGCACATTGGTTCTGCTGGCGGTTGGACAAAGCCCAGCACGGGATTTACGTTTAAATTCATAGAATCAAAAGCGACACATCTAGTAGATTTTTTAAAAGACCATTATGATATGCGGCATTTTGAAAAACGCAATCGCTTTTGGTGGTATGATTTGCTTTTTTTAGATGTTCTGGCGCGACACAACCATAAAGGAAGTTTTTTGTTCTCAAGACTGTTTCAGCGTAATAATCCAATTACCATTCTACGTTTCTTAGATGAAAAAACTAGATTTTCAGAAGAGGTTCGTATAATGCGAAGTTTCCCTGTAAGAATGTTTGTATTGGCGTTGTTTAGAAGATTAATGCGTTCGTTGCATTAACCAATTCCCAAACGCAATAAAGCGCTGTTTTACATTGTCTGAAAGCTCTACTTTTTCAAGAGCATCAAATGCCATTTGTGTGTATGAATTCACGTGTGCTAAGGTAGCTGTATCAGCACCAGTCTCTTTAAATATTTGAGTGACCGCTTCAATTTTTTCGGTTTCGCCATTAGAAGTTTCCGTAAACCACTTTTGTAAAGAATTTCGATGCTCAGTTGAGCCATTAAGATAGGCTAAATGCACCAAGATGGTTTTTTTGTTTTCTACAATATCGCCTCCAATACGTTTGCCAAAAGTGGCTGCATCTCCAAAGGTGTCTAAATAATCATCTTGTAACTGAAATGCTATACCTAGCAACTCACCAAAATGAAAAAGATGGTGCGCATCTTTATCCGATGCCCCTCCAACAAGTGCTCCCATTTGTAGCGCACAGCCAACCAATACCGCAGTTTTTAGGCGAATCATTTCCAAATATTCTTCAATGGTTACATCGGTACGAGACTCAAAGTCAACATCAAACTGTTGTCCTTCACAAACTTCAAGCGCTGTTTTACTTAACCGTTTTGTGAGCAATTGAAAAAGCGTTGCATCATAATCATTCAAACACTCGTAGGCCTGGATTAACATTGCGTCTCCTGAAAGTATCGCAGTATTTACATCCCATTTTTCATGAACCGTTGCCGAACCTCGTCTTACGCCAGCCTCATCCATGATGTCATCATGCATGAGCGTAAAATTGTGAAATACTTCAATAGCCTTGGCTGCTGGCATCGCCTTTTCGATATTTTTTGCATAAGCCTCATAAGCCATAAGCACCAAAACAGGACGCAAGCGTTTTCCACCCAAAGAAAGCAAATAATCTATGGGTTCGTATAAGTTTCGAGGTGATTTACCACGGTTTAAGTTACTTAGCGAATCAGCAATACTTTTTTGATATGCAACTAAAAAATTCATTCCGTTTCCATTTTTGTAAAAGTACGTTAAGGAATTTTAACGAAAACAGAAGATTCAAAAAAACTCTGGAAACTTTTTTGGTATAAAAAGTTTCCTTAACTATATTTGCCAACAATTGCTATGAAAAAGATTCTTTCGTCATGTACCGAAATGTTTCTAACGCTTGGTTTTAAGAGCGTTACCATGGATGACATTGCCCGACAACTTGGCATGTCTAAAAAAACACTTTACGCACATTTTCCAAATAAACAAACTTTAGTCAAGAACTGTGTGTTTCACTTTTTTGACTATGTAACAGGTGAAATTTCAAAAATCAGTGAGCAAGCAAGCAATCCTATTGAAGAATTGTATGAAATTAAAATGTTTATGATGCGCCAAATCAAAAACGAAAAAATTTCGCCTCAATTTCAACTAAAAAAATTCTATCCTGAAATATTTGCAGAACTTCAAGAAAAACAAATGGATTTCATGGTAGAACGGATGAGCAACAGTATAAAAAAAGGGGTCGATTTAGGTTTGTTTCGCTCAAACCTCAATATTCCCTTTACCGCTAGGCTATATTTTAACGGTATGATGGGCATAAAAGACCAACGTCTTTTTCCAGCAGAACTGTTTCAGCATAGTCAACTCATGACAGATTATTTGGAATACCATGTCCGCGCCCTTTGTACCGATTCAGGTTTAGCCTTTTTTAACTCTTTTGAAAACCATGCCCATGCTTAAACTCCTTTTTTGCCTTTTTCTACTTTTTGCCCCTTTTCTGCCTGCACAACAACTAGACTTAAACGGTGCGATTCAACTTGCAAAGATTTACAATCGTACATTACAAAATGCAGACAGCGATGTGCTCATTGCGCGCAAAAAACGCTGGGAAACAATCGCAATTGGACTGCCCCAATTATCGTTATCGGCTGGGTATATAAATGCTATCGAGCAGCCTGTGTCGCTCATTCCTGCTGAGTTTTTTGGAGGTCAACCTGGTGAATTCAGTGAAGTTATTTTTGGAACAGAGCAAAGTGCAACCGCAGGACTGCGCCTTGAGCAACTCATTTTTGATGGCTCTTACTTAGTAGGCTTACAGGCCTCTGAAATTTATTTACGCATTTCTGAACAGGCGTATACAAAAACCGAACAAGTAATAACTCAGGCGACCGTTGATGCTTATGTAAATGTACTTTTAGCGCAAGCTCAAGTAGCGGTTTTAAAGCAAAACCTTGAAGCAGCACAGCTCAACTTAAATGAAATAAAATTAGTTGTAGAAAACGGACTAAGCGAAGAAGAAAATGCGCAACAACTGCTGTTAATAGTATCATCGCTAGAAAGTTCTTTGAACTATGGCAAAAAAATGGCCGCTGTCGCAAAAAATGTGTTGCGCTATGTCTTAGGAATGGCATTTAATGCACCAATAGAGCTAACAAGTACACTTGAAGGTTTAGCGTTACAAAGTCAAGGGACTACTGAAAATTCACTCTCATTAAGTGATAATATTGATTATCAAATAGCGCAAAATGACATACGTTCAAAGGAATTATTGCTGAAACTTGAACGCTTCAAATCATTGCCTAGAATAACTGCTTTTTTGAGCGGTGGGTATGATGGATACAACCAAAATTTTGATTTTACACAACGTGAACAAGATTGGTTTGGCAGAGCAAGTTTTGGGCTGAATCTTAGTATTCCTGTTTTTAGCAGCTTTCAATCTCAAGCAAAACGTCAGCAAGCAAAACTAGCGTTGAAACAATCCAAAAATCAAGCTGATGATATTGCTCAAGAACTTTTATTAAAAGAAAGCGAATTGCGAAATGTAGTTCAATTCCATTTAGAAAATGTTCAAACTACTGCATCCAATTTGGCGTTGGCTAAGTCTATTGAACAAAAAAATCAAATTAAATTTAAAGAGGGGTTGGTTTCTGGATTTACACTCAGACAAATACAAACCCAGCTCTATGAAGCTCAAAATAATTATTTAACTGCCATGCAACAGCTTGTTGTGTCAAAAACATCATTGTCTTTATTACTAAACCCTGTAACTCCAAACAAATGAAAAAAATTGCCTTATTAAATGTATTTATTGGCTTAGTGGTAGCCTGTGGATCTCCTGAAGTAACAGACACCAATACCCTAATTGATGAACAGAATGTTCAGGGTTTGCGTAAACGCCAAGCAGAATTGGTGAAGCAAAACAATACTATCAAAGCAGAACTTAATCTCGTAATGGATGCTATCGATAAATTTGATGCCAATAAAAAACGGTCTCTAGTAACTGTTCTTGCCGTTGAAGAAAAGCCTTTTTCTCATTCGGTTATACTTCAAGGGGTTGTAAAAACCGATCAAAATATGGTGCTGACCCCTGAGTATATGGGTGTTATTAAAACCATTCACGTGGTTGAGGGGCAGCGAGTAGCAAAAGGAGACCTACTAGTCACTATTGACGATGGCGGACTTTTACAAAGCCTTGCCCTCCAAAAAGTACAACTAGATTTAGCAAAAACACTATTCGAGCGTCAAGACCGATTGTGGAAGCAAAATATAGGTTCTGAGATTGAATATCTTAAGGCTAAAACAACATTTGAAAGTCAGTCAAAAAGCTATGAACAATTGCAAAAACAACTGAACAAAACTAAATTGGTTGCTCCCTTTTCAGGGCGTGTTGATGATATCATTGCAGAAGTTGGTCAATTGGTAACACCTGGAGTAAATCCTATCCTAAGACTAATTAACCTTAGTAATATGTATGTAGATATAGATGTGCCTGAGCGCTATTTTCCAAACATTAGAAAAGGCACACTAGCAACTGTGGAAATACCTGTGCTAAATCACACATACAAAAGTTCAGTGAAGCATAAAGGAACAAACATAAATACAGGAAATCGAACTTTTAAAATTTCTGTTAAAGCAGACACTTCTAAGTCGCTTGCGCCCAACCTAATTGCTACGGTAAAACTTACAGACTACCAAAACCCAATGGCAATTGTAATTCCTCTTGAAGTGGTTTCAGAAAACTTTTCTGGCGATCAATATGTATACGTAGTAAATAAAAACAATAAGGCTGAAAAACGCTTTATCAAAACAGGACTTGTAGAAGGAGATGTGGTGGAAGTACTTGAAGGGCTTGCTCCATCTGACCGCGTTGTTGACGAAGGTGCTCGTTTGGTTAAAGAAAATGAAAATGTACAATTTGAGGAAATAATGTCTTACAGCCATTTCTATGTATTTTTTTAGTTAAAAGGAAGTTAATGTTTCTAATAGATGAATAGTATGACCAAAGGTGAACTAATTT
>JAYPBW010000042.1:0-3860 GCA_038124405.1 Flavobacteriaceae bacterium
CTTTTGTCTTGATATTCATTTCAGGGCGCACGCGTTGGCGTGTAATCTGAATGAGACCAAAACGACTCGGCGGCAGAATTTTGTGGTTGGTTCTGTCCGAGCTCATCTCTTCACGAATGTGTTCAAATAGTTTTTTCCGATTGGCATTGGAATTTAAATCAATGAAATCTACTACGATTATACCTCCCATGTCACGCAATCGTAATTGTCTGGCAATTTCAGTAGCAGCAATTAAATTGACTTCCATGGCGGTATCCTCTTGGCTTTTTGAACGGTTTGATCGATTGCCACTGTTTACATCAATGACGTGAAGTGCTTCGGTATGTTCTACGATTAAATAAGCACCTCTGTTCATGGACACTGTTCGTCCAAAAGAGGCTTTTATTTGTCGCTCAATTCCAAAGTGCTCAAAAATAGGCACTTGACTCTTAAAAAGTTTAGCAATATTAACTCTATCAGGAGCAATTTGCTCTAGATATTCTTTAACTTCTGCTAGTAATTCAGGATCATCTACGTGAATTCCAGTAAAACTGTCATCAAAAATATCTCTGAGGATTGAGGAGGCTCTATTGAGCTCGCTCAACACTCTTGAGGGATAATCAGCTTTTTGGATTTTTTTACACATTTGAACCCATCGATTATAAAGATCTTCTAAATCTTTATCGAGTTCAGCAACTTTTTTACCTTCTGCCACGGTTCGGATAATAACACCAAATCCTTTTGGCTTAATACTCATCACAAGCTTTTTTAAGCGGTTCTTTTCTTCGCGTGTAGAAATTTTTTGTGACATAGACACACGGTCCGAAAAAGGAACCAAAACCAAATACCTTCCCGCCAAGGACAATTCCGAACTAATACGGGGTCCTTTAGTGGAGATAGGTTCTTTGATAATTTGCACAAGTAGAGATTGATTGGCCTGAACAGCATCGGTTATAACACCGTCTTTATTAATTTCAGCTTCTAAAGGATAGTTCTTTAGGGAAAAATCTTTGATTTTTCCTGAACCAGCACGTTTGATAAATTTTAAAAGCGTAGATACTTTTGGACCTAAATCATGATAATGCAAAAACGCATCTTTTTCGTAACCTACGTTTACAAATGCGGCATTTAAACCAGAAAGGGTTTTTTTGACCTTCGCTAAAAAAATATCACCTACGTGAAATTTATTGTCTTCAATTTCTTTGTGAAACTCAACGAGCTTTCCATCTTTGAGTAAGGCAAAATCAACTGCAGAGGATCGTGAACGAATAATTAGTTCTTTACTCACAATTATGATTTTAAGTTCCACTATTTGTGGAACAATTGAACAATTTTATCGGGGGAATACAGGCAACTTGAACAATGTTACAAATATTCCATGTCAAAGAACGTAGGAGTGTTCAGGGGGTTAAGAAGCTTACTTTTTCTTATGTCGATTCGCTCGGCTTCTTTTCTTACGCTTGTGCGTGGCTACCTTGTGTCTTTTTCGTTTTTTACCACTTGGCATATGTTATATTCTAATAATTAATATAATGTAGTCGTTATTTAACGGCCACTTTCTTTTTTACTTGCTCCAAAAAAACCCTTGCAGGCTTAAATGAAGGAATGTTGTGGGCAGGAATGTCAATGGTAACGTTTTTTGAAATGTTACGTCCTTTTTTAGCTTTTCGAGTTTTAATCACAAAGCTTCCAAATCCACGTAAATATACGTTTTCACCAGATTCTAATGCCTCTCTTACTTCTTTCATAAAATGATTCACAATTTCTTGCGCATCGTTTTTCTCAACTCCCAATTTATCGGAAATGTTTGATACAATTTCAGCTTTTGTCATCCTTAAATTCTTATGTGGTTGTAAATTTTAGGTCAGCAAATATAAAAATTTAATTGATAAGCATAGAGGAACTTATGCATTCAAATGTCATTCTTTGCATGTATTTTTGACACAATGAACGTATTCACTTCCAAATTGTTAGACTGGTATGCCCAATATAAGCGAGACTTACCTTGGCGGCAATCTAAAGATCCGTACAGCATATGGCTTTCTGAAGTTATTTTACAGCAAACCCGTGTAGCGCAAGGAATACCCTACTACCAAAAATTCTTACATCACTTTCCAACGGTAAATGATTTAGCATTAGCTAATGAAGATGATGTGTTAAAATTATGGCAAGGTTTGGGCTATTATTCTAGAGCAAGAAACTTGCACAAAGCAGCCAAAGTAGTGCTAAAGGACTATGCTGCTACATTTCCAAACACGTATGAAGGGCTGCTATCACTTTCAGGAATTGGCCCTTATACCGCTAGTGCTATTGCCTCTATTTGCTTTGGAGTTCCGGTTGCGGTAGTAGACGGCAATGTATTCAGAGTATTAGCGCGATATTTTGATATTAAAACACCTATAAATCAACGTCAAGGAATTCAGATATTTCAAGAATTAGCACAATCACTACTTGATACAGAAAGCCCTGGAACGTATAATCAAGCCATTATGGAGTTTGGGGCACTTCAATGTCTGCCTAAGCAACCAAAGTGCTCTGACTGCCCCTTACAAAATGGATGTCAATCACTAGCGAACAATAGCATTTCTTTAAGACCTCAAAAAATAAAGGCCAAGCCAGCAAGAGAACGTTTTTTTCACTACTTAGTGCCATTTGATACGCATCAAAATACGATTCTCTCAAAAAGAGAAGGAAAGGATATTTGGCAAGGTTTGTATGAATTTCCACTAATTGAGGCCGATTCTTTATTAGGTGAGGAATCACTAAAATCTCACCCCAATACGCCTTTATGGGCAGCTAATGCAAAGTGGACAAGATTTGAAGACAAACCTATGCGACATAAACTTTCACATCAGATAATATACACCCATTTTTGGATTTTAGACGACGTGACAACATCACTTACTTATCCTTGGGAAACGATAGAAAAATATGGTATTCCACGTCTAATTGAGCGATTTTTGCAGAAGTTCAATCGATAATGTACATTTGATATAAAATCTATTATGAGCGGAACACTTAACAAAGCCATGCTAATTGGTCATCTTGGCGATGATGTAAAGGTAACTTACTTTGAAGGCGGAAATTGTCTTGGCCGATTTCCCATTGCAACTAATGAGTCTTACACCAGCAAACAAACAGGCGAAAAGGTAACCAATACCGAGTGGCACAATATAGTAGTGCGTAATAAAGCCGCTGAGATATGTGAAAAGTATCTAAAAAAAGGAGATAAAGTTTATGTAGAAGGCCGTATTAAAACCCGAAAATGGCAAGGAGACGACGGCAAAGACCGTTACTCAACAGAAATACATGTAGATGAGTTTACTTTTCTTTCACAACGTACTACAGAAAGTGGAGTAGCCCCTGCCCAAACTGCTCAACAACAGCCAACTCCGGCTAACCAACCTGCAAGTGAAGATGACTTGCCGTTTTAAACATTAATCGTTGGATATAGGTTATTTGGTCTCTGGCTTTGAAACGCTCGAAACAGCAAAAGTTATCTTGCTTCTTGTATTGCTGCTTGGGTCGGCACTAGTTTCTGGCTCAGAAGTTGCTTTTTTTTCACTTCCGTCGTCTTACATAAAAAAAGCGGTACACTCATCAAATAAAGCAGAACGTACTATTGCACATTTACGTAAAAATCCTAGGCGCTTATTGGCTATTATTTTGCTGCTTAATAACCTAATAAACATTGCCACTGTTCTTGTTTTCGCTTCTTTAACCTCATTGCTTTTTGACGCTATTTCAACGGTTTGGCTACAATTTTTGGTTGAAGTAGGGATAATCACTACTGTTGTACTCCTTTTTGGTGAAATTCTTCCTAAGGTGTATGCAAACAAGAACCCTGAAGGGTTTGCTAGACTAATGGCACTACCTATATA
>JAYPBW010000042.1:3870-9584 GCA_038124405.1 Flavobacteriaceae bacterium
ATATACGCCCTTGATCAGTACGTGTTTTTTGCACTCACTTATCCCATGAGCTATACGACTTATATGCTACAAAAACGACTTGGAAAAACAACATCAAATATTTCTGTTGATCATTTATCTCAAGCACTTGAAATGACCGATGATTCTGAAACAACCAAAGACGAGCAGAAAATTTTACAAGGGATAGTAACCTTCGGAAGCACAGAAACCAAACAGGTCATGTGCCCTAGAATAGATGTGTTTGCTCTAGACGAAAAAACGATTTTTTCAAAAGTGATAGAACAAGTGGTTTCTAAAGGGTTTTCTCGTGTTCCTGTTTACCGAGACACTATTGATGTTGTTGTTGGGGTTCTTTATGTAAAAGATTTATTACCTCATTTAGACAAAAAAGACTTTGATTGGAACGCGATACTCCGTACTCCATATTATGTACCTGAAAACAAAAAATTAGATGATTTATTAGAAGAATTTCAATCTAAGCGCATACACTTAGCCGTTGTAGTAGATGAATATGGAGGTACTTCGGGAGTAATTACACTTGAAGATGTTATTGAGCAAATTGTAGGTGATATAAGCGATGAATTTGACGAAACGGATATCAGCTATTCTAAGCTAAACGATACTACTTATGTTTTTGAAGGAAAAACTTCGTTAAAAGATTTTTACAATGTGCTTAAACTTTCAAACAAAGAAAAATTTGAATCCAAAAAAGGAGAGTCTGAAACCATGGCAGGTTTTGTTCTAGAACAATTGGGCTCTTTCCCAAAAGTAAATACAGCTATGCTTTTTGAAAATGTTGTTTTCACTGTTGAGGCAGTAGATAGAAAACGCATCAAGCAAATTAAAGTTCAGTTGAAGCCGTGAGAATTGTTTTGATTTTAGCACTTTTCCTAGTGAGTTGTCAAACACCAACCCCCAAGCCTATGGCTCAATTTGCACTTGAATACCCAAATCCAGAATACACAATCTTTGAAGGTACTTGTCCATATCAGTTCGAATACAATACACAAGCTAACACTCAAATGCTTTCAGCGTGTGGAGTTACTTTAAGTTATCCGAAGTTAAAGGCGAAACTCTACCTTACTTACTTTGATTTATCTAAAAACTCATTAGACACACTACTGATGGACTTTGACAAACGAATTAAAATGTTTGGCAAAGAAGCTGCTTTAGTAGATGAAAGTTCATTTGAAAATAACGCTCAAAAAGTGCTGGGCTCATGCATTACCTTAATAGGCAACACTCCTTCAAATTTGCATTTTTTTGGAACCGATGCGCAAAAGCACTATTTAACGGGATCACTACTTTTTGAAACATCTCCGCATTACGATTCATTAGCACCCGCCATTAATTACGTTAAAAGCGATGTACAAAACCTTCTAGAAACCTTACGCTGGAACTAAGCGTCATCTTTTTTAGATGCACAACATGCTTTGTTGCAATCTGAAGAACATGCTTTGCTCATTTCTTTTTCACTGTCTTTACAGCATTTTTTTTCACAATTCCCATCACATTTTTTCTTCTTTGCACAACAAGCTTTGTTACAAGGAGCATCACATGACTTACCTTGTTTTCCGAATGAAAAGGAACTATTTGCTTTGGCATCTCCAACTTTGTAATCGCTTCCAAGACCCTCAATGGTGGTTTTGATATTTGCAAAAGAGGTTTTAGACGCATCAAACGATACATAGGCTGTTTTTCCTTCAAAATCAACTTTAGAAGACGCTACTCCTTCTGCAGCAGCAACTTTCTTTTCAATTCGAGCGGCACAACCCACTTCACAAGTCATTCCTTCAATAGGAAACGAAATGTGGCTCAAGTCTGCAGTAGCAAGATTAATTGTTTTTTCTTCGTTATGTTCAACTGTTTTCTGTTCTGGTTTGGGGGTGGTATTACACCCAATAAAAAGCAAAACTAATAGGTAATAATAAGGGAACTTCATGATATTTAATTTTAATCAAATGTAGTAAAATATTGAATAATATTTTCTTTTTCACCAGCTTTGCAACGCTATGGGAAATACTCGAAACAAATGGGTTTATCTTTTTTTACTTTCCATTATTTGGGGAAGTTCTTACATTTTAATAAAGCGTGGATTAGTAGGGCTAAGCCCTATTCAATTGGGGAGTGTAAGAATAGTTTTTAGCACCATTTTTTTATTATTAATGGGATATAAGTCTTTGAAAGGACTTTCTAAATACCAATGGAAATGGTTGATAATAACGGGATTTTTAGGAACCTTTTTCCCTTCTTTCTTTTTTGCATTTGCCCAACAATACATAGACTCTGCTGTAGCTGCAATAATGAATTCTTTGACGCCCATATTCACACTTCTTATAGGTGTTGGTTTTTTTGCTACGAAAATTATTACTAGACAATTTTTTGGAGTTTTTTTAGGTTTTTTAGGCTCTGTTAGCCTTATTTGGGGAGGCAGTCAAATTAGTTCAGATCAGCCTGTTGGATATGTATTACTCATAATTTGTGCCTCTATGTGCTATGCGGTTAATATTTACTTTTTGAAGCACAAGTTGTCAGAAGTTTCACCTATGGCCATGACTTTAGGTAATTTTATTGCCATTTTGCCTCCAGCTGTTGTATTACTCTTGTTTTCAGATTTCTTCTCAATGAAAACAATTCAGTCTGAGGAGGTGCTTACGAGTTTAGGGTTTATTGCGCTACTTGCTTTTTTTGGCACAGCTATTGCCAAAGTAATGTTCAACCGATTTGTTAAAATGGCTTCGGCCGTATTTGTTTCTTCGGTAACCTATACACTGCCTATTGTTGCGTTATTTTGGGGAATGCTTGATGGAGAGCAACTAAGCTCTTTTCAACTCTTAGCTGCCCTCGTTATTTTAATTGGTGTTTATTTATCAAATAAGTCTAAAAAATAAACACAAGCATACTTGGAATGTAGCGGTTATTCCTCGGTATTCATTTCTGCAGTATCAAGGCTTAGCGTAATTTCCTGACCACCAAGATTAAGACTCTTTTTGCCAGGAAGTGTTAACCCAGACTTTTCTGTGTAATTTGAATAGTTAGTGGTATTTGTTTGCATTTGCCCATTAAAGTTTACCATAGTAGATTCTCGCAGTTTTAAACCAGTGGCAACGCTATAGTAAAATGTATAACTCACACCGGTTCCAGGAACTTTTATACTATATGCATCTTCACCATTGATGTTTTCTATGCCTTCAAGTGTAGTTTCTTCGTTGTCACGAATAGCAATCTCGGGAAGAACTCCTAACGTTTTCTTCAGGTCATCATGGATCATTTTTGGCAAATCCATTTGATTTGGACCTTGTTTCATATATGCCGATGCCTCAGAAACCACACTTGTCATCATGGCATTTCCACCAACAGAAATCACTTGTTTTTGTCCATCAGAAGAATTGGTTTCTTCCAGTTGAATTGAGGTTTGCATAAAATCACCTGTATACGTCAATTTAAGAGAAGTGAGGTTTTCCATACGGTTCACCCCCGTATTTTCAACATATCTATCCAAAATACTTTGAGCGGTAACACCGCCCTCAAGCGCAGTTTTTCTAGGGCGATCAATAGGAATCCCGTATTTGTCATAATACGACACCGCCAGTTTTTCTCCATTGAAACTTACTTTTTCAAGATTGTCTAGAACATCAACTCCTTTTCCAGTAACAACAACTCGGGCTTGATTAACATTGAAATATTTCTGTGCCACGCGTCTTACATCTTCTGCCGATACTGCATTTATTTTGTCAAGGTAATTTTTATAAAAATCATCTTCTAAATCTTCTGTTGCTATTTCTAATGCAAATCGGGCAATGGTAGCAGGGTTTTCTAGAGATCGAACAAACCCACCTACGTATTTTGCTTTTGCTTTTTTCAGTTCATTTTCAGTCACTAAATCGGTGCGAATACGTTTAATTTCACTTAAGAGTTCTACCACAGCACTGTCTGTAACCTCATTTCGTACGCTAGCCGTAGCACGGAACCGCGTGGCAGTTCTTTTATTTGTTCCAATCTTTGAATACGAACCGTAAGTGTATCCCTTGTCTTCTCTAAGATTTAAAAACAATCGAGCTTCACCACCTCCACCAAGAATGGAATTTGCCATTAATACAGGAAAGAAGTCAGGATTCTTTTTTGTCAAATAGGTAGTGCTTTGCACCACTACTTCTGACTGTACAGCATTGGGCATATTTACAAAATCAATTTGTGTTTTGGGCGCATTCACCACATTTGGAATTGGGCTAGAAGCAACTGGATTAGACTTCCACTTCCCAAAGTGTTTTTTCACAAGAGGCATAGCGGTTTCAACATCAATATCTCCAACAATAACCAAATATGCATTGTTGGGTCTAAATCGGAAATTATAAAAACGCTCTACGTCTTGTAGCTTTACATTATATACGGTTCCCGAAGTTAAAAACTCTCCATATGGGTGATTTCCACCATATGCCAATAAGCTCTCAACACGACGTGCAGCAGAGGTAACATCTTTTTCTGATGACTTTATTCCTTCAATTAACAAATCTTGCTCTTTGGTGAATTCTTCCTCTGTAAAGTTTGGATTGATAGCTGCATCTGCCATCATTTCAAAAGCTCTTGGAAAATATCTGGTGAGCGATTGTGCAAATCCGCCAGAGGTACTAACACTAATATTTGCTCCCATAAAGTCAACTTCATCGTAAAAATCATCTTTTAAAATTTTCTTAGATCCTTTACCCATCAAACTACTGGTTAGTTGACTTAACCCTGCTTTAATTCCTTCTAAAATGGGCGGATTATCAAGTGATAAGCTAGCACTAATTTGAGGTAGTTTTCGGTTTTCAACCACCATCACAGTGAGGCCATTTTTAAGTTGAAATTGTTGAGGTTCTTTTACCTGAATGATTGGCGCAGGTCCAGATTCTGGTTGTTTGCTCCGGTCAATTTGCGCAGCAACCGAAAAGGTCAATAATGATATGAATGATACGAGTAATTTTTTCATTTGGCTTAGTTTTTTTCAGATTCTGGAAGGTATTCAAGTACTAATCTCTGGTTTGATTTTAAATACTTATTGGCGATATCTCTAATTTCCTCTCTTGTTATAGATCGATATATATCAATCTCGTCATTAATAAGATTGGTGTCTCCAAATAGCATGTAATTCCGTGCAAGTGAGTTTGCAATTCCCTCTACAGAAGTATTAGAACTAACAAAGCCCTTCTCAGACTTGTTAAGTAGTTTTTGGTAGTCACGCTCTGAAATTAGTTCAGATTGAAGTTTTTCAATTTCCTCATCCATTTCAGAAACTAAATCGGTGAGTTTGAAGTCGCCCTGAGGCAATCCAAACACCACATACATACCATAATCTTCTTGAGCAATATTAATGGCTCCTGTTTGAAGTGCCATTTTCTTTTCATCAACAAGTTTTTTGTACAGTTTTGAGCTAGGTCCATCACTTAAGTAGGTGGATATCATATCTAAAACACGCGACTCTCTTTCTTTAAAAGAAGGTGTTCGGTAGGCTGTAATGACGGCAGGAACTTGGATATTCCCATCATATGCTTTAGCCATTATGGGTGCTTTAATAGGATCTTCAACATAGGATTGTCTTTCAATATCAGCTCCTCTTGGGATGTCACCAAAGTAATCTTCGACTAGTTTTTTTGTGGCATCAATATCAAGATCTCCTGCTACAACTAGCACAGCGTTATTAGGCACGTAAAACTTTTTATTAAATGTTATAAATT
>JAYPBW010000042.1:9594-10777 GCA_038124405.1 Flavobacteriaceae bacterium
TGTCCATCGATAAGGATGTTTGGTGAAGAGGTGTTTTTTTACATTTTCCAAAAACTTACCATAGGGTTGGTTATCAACCCTAAGCCGTTTTTCTTCTTTTACCACCTCATTTTGAGTTTCTACCCCTGATTGATTAATGACAGGGTGTAACATACGTTCTGACTCCATCCATAATCCCAATTCTAAATTGTTAGAAGGGAAAACTTCATAGTAATAGGTTCTATCATCTGTGGTGTTCGCATTATTGGTTCCTCCATTTTCGGTTACTATAGAAAACCAAGCTCCCTTTTCGATATTTTGAGTTCCCTCAAAAAGAAGGTGCTCAAAAAAGTGTGCAAAGCCTGTACGATTTGGCTGCTCGTCTTTAGCGCCTACGTGATACATCACTGAAGTAGTCACTACTGGTGCTGTATTATCCTGATGAAGGATTACATGCAAGCCATTTGGGAGATCATATTCTTCAAAAGACACCGATTGTGCAACAGCAAAACCGGCTACAAGCGAGAAGAAAATCAAGAGATATTTGCTCATGGTATTTATTTTAAGTTTACAATTTAATAATTAAGCTCATTTATAACAACGATTGATAGAAATTAATGTTACATATAAAAACCGTTGTTTGATTGAGAACAAGATTGTATATTTGCCCCCGCTTCAATGAGAAGCATTAAAATTAAAAATATGTTTGCAATCGTAGAGATAGCAGGGCAGCAATTTAAAGTTGCAAAAGACCAGAAGGTATTTGTTCATCGTTTGGATGCCAAAACAGGAGATAAAGTTTCTTTTGATAAGGTGTATTTAGTTTCAGACGGAGATAAAGTATCTGTTGGCGCCCCGGCTGTAGCCAATGCTTCAGTAGAAGCTAAAGTGGTTCGTCATTTGAAAGATGACAAAGTAATTGTATTTAAAAAGAAACGTCGCAAGGGATATCGTGTAAAGAATGGTCACCGTCAGTCGCTTACTGAAATCGTTATCGAATCGGTTGGAGTAGGTACAACAAAGAAAGCTCCTCCTAAAAAAGCAGCTGCGCCAAAAGCTGAAACCAAAAAAGCGGCAGCACCAAAAAAGGAAGCGCATAAGGCAGCAGCCAAACTTTCTTCAAAAACGGTTGCTGAACTGAAAGAACTAGCAAAAGCTGCAGGGATTGAAGGGATTTCATCGATGAAAAAAGCCGATTTAATAG
>JAYPBW010000043.1:0-1385 GCA_038124405.1 Flavobacteriaceae bacterium
TTAATTCATGAGTCGTTTGGTCCGTTTCGCGGTGTATTAATTTAATTAAAATCATACCTTCAGAGCCTGATAGCTTCCGTAATTCGGCTTCAAATTCCGATTCTAAATAGCGCTCAACCCGTTTGGTGTATCGTTTTTTTGCGCGTTTTCCTTTAATATTAGACAGTCTTTTGTTCAAAACGATTAAGCGTTCAGATGCCATTTTTGCATAGGGATACACTTTTAGTGTGCGTTTTCTCAGTCTATAATAAGCAAGATATTCTTTATAATTATTGAATTTAAGATTTGGCAACACTACCACTTCCCGCAAATCAACGTAAGCATTGGCGAGTGTATCTCCCTCTACTATATATATAGGTTGATTTGGTTGACTGTAGATGAGACAACTTACTAAAAACAATGTTATATATAGTGGTTTAAACATGCTTCAAAAGTACTAAGATTGTTTTAGGTTTATGTTGTACTTTAGGGGCTTTAATTTTTATCCCGATGAAAAGCATACTCAATAAAAAATCACATGAATTTTTAGCCAAATATCTAAACAATCCTGCGCCGACTGGTTATGAGTGGGAAAGTCAAAAGATTTGGATGGACTACTTAAAACCATATGTAGATGAATTTATAACAGACACCTACGGAACTGCAGTTGGTGTAATCAACCCAAAGTCAAAATTTAAGGTTGTTATTGAAGCGCACTCTGATGAGATTTCATGGTATGTTAACTATATCTCAGAGAAGGGATTGATTTCAGTCATTCGTAATGGAGGAAGTGACCACCAAATTGCTCCTTCAAAATGGGTAGACATCCACACAAAGAATGGTATTGTAAAAGGTGTTTTTGGCTGGCCTGCAATTCACACTCGAACTGCAGGAAAAGAAGAAACTCCAAAAATTGAAAATATCACCATTGATGTTGGGGCGTCAAAAAAAGAAGAAGTTGAAAAAATGGGTATTCACGTGGGCTGTGTGATTACCTATCCCGATACTTTTCAAGTTCTGAACAAGAATAAATTTGTGTGTCGTGCACTTGACAATCGTATTGGTGGCTTTATGATAGCCGAAGTAGCTCGACTTTTAAAGAAAAACAATATTGAACTTCCGTTTGGACTTTATATAACCAACTCGGTGCAAGAAGAGATTGGATTACGTGGTGCAGAAATGATTACACAAACCATTAAACCCGATGTTGCTATAGTGACCGATGTGTGCCACGACACTTCTACACCTATGATAGACCCAAAGAAACAAGGAGACAATACGATTGGAAAAGGACCTGTAATTTCGTACGCCCCTGCTGTTCAGCAATTATTACGTGACCGTATTATTGATACCGCAGAGGATAAAAAAATACCTTTTCAACGGTTAGCTTCCTCACGATATACAGG
>JAYPBW010000043.1:1395-10440 GCA_038124405.1 Flavobacteriaceae bacterium
ATATACAGGTACTGACACCGATGCTTTTGCTTATAGCAATGGTGGTGTACCCTCGGCACTTATTTCATTGCCGTTAAAGTATATGCACACTACCGTAGAAATGGTACACCAAGAAGATGTTGAAAATGTAATTAAGCTTATTTATGAAACCCTCCAAACTATTGAGCACGGAGAGACTTTTAGCTACTTCAACTAGATAAGACAAGTACCAAAAAAAAGTCCAATCAATGATTGGACTTTTTTTTGTAAAGAATTGAGTTTATTCTTTAATAAAACTTCTTGAAATGCTTGTCTCGCCAATAGAAATATTTACAATATATACTCCGTTAGTGAGATCTGATACGTCTATTTTCTCATCATTTGAGTTTGCAACTGAATTTCCAGCGATATTAAAAATCCTCACATGGTCAACTGCTGTTGGAGTCGATATGTGCAAAACATCCGAAACTGGATTAGGATAAACTTTAACCGTTTCCAATTCAACGTCTGGGACAGAAAGTTCAGAGGTTTTAATAAGGCTAATATTATCATAAAAAACCTCAGTTTCTGAACTCATGGCAGCTAGTGCTCTAACATAAATCACCACTGTGGTTGTTGAAGGTGTAAACGAAAAAGTTGTTGTAGTAAAAGTATTATTAGTTGCAGATCCTTTACTGGTATTAAAATCATTCGTTATTTCAACGTAGTGATCAACTCTTGAGTCTGAAGCACCATTTTCAAGACCTGCTTCAGTCGAAATATCCTCGTTTAACATAAACACATCCGAAGGTACATTTTCAGCTTCTGCACGAGAATCTATAGAAAAAGTATAAGACACGCCTGCTTCTACCGCAACCTTTTGATATAGACGGCGTGTAGATGCACTAACCGTTGGGGAGCCATCATCATATAACTTAACTCCTCTAGTTTTAGTGCCACTGCTATTGTATGTTCCATCTGAAGATGAACCAGGTTGTTCATCTACTCCACTACCTACTGTAACATAATTAGTTTCCAACCAACTCTCCAAAGTTGAATTATTCCATAAAGCTTTATATGGGCTCGCAACAGTTGCACCGTTATTATCAACAATAGTAGAGCTAGGAGTCATGTCCCATGCATCAGCATTGTCAGATGTATTAAATGTTAGTTCGTCTGCACTTCCGTTTAAAACCAAATTAGTCTGTGACCACCCATAGTTTGAAATCAATAAAGCGATTGAAATCAAAAAAAGTGAAATAGAAGTTTTATAGTTCATTTGTATATTTTTTGTCATATCCATAAAATTTTAATAATATGTACATATATACAAAATAGAATTGGTTTACCAAACTGGTTAGCCATTTTAATTTTTCAAACAAACTAAATAGTTCAAAGAAAAAACCTAGACGTTGTCCATAATTTCTACAATGACTTCAGGGTTGAGTAAGGTTGAAACATCCCCTAGCTGATCATATTCTCCAGCAGCTAGTTTTCGAAGAATGCGACGCATAATTTTACCGCTACGTGTTTTGGGTAAGCCACTAACTATTTGGATACGATCGGGTTTAGCAATTGGTCCAATCGTTTTGGCTACTAATGTGCGGAGTTCATCCATTAAAGCAGGTGTGTTTTCAACAAAACTATTTACAATCACAAACGCATGAAGGGCATTTCCTTTTACATCGTGAGGAAATCCAACAACTGCGCTCTCCACCACCAACTCATGTTCGTTTAAGGCATTTTCAATTGGTGCAGTTCCTAGGTTATGCCCCGAAACAATAACTACATCATCAACTCTTCCAGTGATACGAAAATTACCCTCAGCATCTCTTAGGGCGCCATCTCCAGGGAAGTAATATCCTGGATAGGCTGAGAAATACACATTTTTATATCGCTCGTGATTTCCCCAAATGGTTCGTGCAATGGAAGGCCAAGGATGTTTTATTGCCAATATGCCCTCTGCTTCCCCTTTAATTTCATTTCCTTGGCTGTCTAGTAACACCGCTTGAATTCCAGGCATAGGAAGCGTAGCGTAAGTTGGTTTCTGGTTTGTAACTCCTGCCAGCGATGTAATTAATATACCGCCCGTTTCAGTTTGCCACCAGGTATCTACAATAGAACAATTGTGTTTTCCCACATGTTTGTCGTACCAATGCCAAGCTTCAGAGTTTATGGGTTCACCCACAGAACCTAACACTTTAAGTGATGATAAATCGTGTTTATAAACCAATTCTACAGGGTGTTTCTGAAGGGCACGAATAGCCGTGGGTGCCGTGTAAAATTGATTTACTTTATGTTTTGCACACACCTCCCAAAAACGATCATAGTCAGGAAAAGAAGGAACTCCTTCAAACATGACTGTAGTGGCGCCTACAGCCAAAGGCCCATACACGATGTAGGAATGCCCAGTGATCCAGCCAATATCTGCTGTACACCAATACACATCGCCTTTTTGATATTGAAAAACATTTTGAAATGAATATGCCGTGTATACCATATATCCACCGCAACTGTGCACCATTCCTTTTGGCTTTCCGGTAGAACCTGAGGTGTAAAGAATAAACAATGGATCTTCGCTATCCATGACTTCAGCGGGGCAGTCTTCACTAGCTTTTTGAATTTCTTCATGCCACCACAAATCCTTTGCATTCCAGGAAACTTGTTGACCGGTACGCTTGAGCACGATACATTTTTCAACCGTTGAACAGCTTTGTAGCGCTTCATCTGCAATATCTTTTAAAGGCGTTACTTTATTTCCTCTGTAACCTCCGTCAGCAGTCAATAGCATATTACAACTTGCGTCGTTTATTCTTGCTGCAAGTGCACTTGCAGAAAACCCTGCAAAAACCACCGAGTGAATAGCGCCTATTCTTGCGCATGCCAATACAGCAATTGCCAATTCGGGTGTCATGGGCATATAAATGCAAATCCGATCCCCTTTTTTTGCTCCGTTAGATTTAAGCATGTTGGCAGCTTGGCAAACTTGACTATGTAATGCTTTATAAGAAATATGCTGAGGAGATTCACTGGGGTCATTGGGCTCAAAAATTATTGCTGTTTGGTCAGGTTGTGTAAGCAAATGTCTATCTAAACAATTTTCGGTAATATTTAATTCACCTCCCACAAACCATGAAACCTTAGGTTTTTGAAAATCGTATTCTAACACCTTCTTCCATGGGGTGTGCCAATGGAAGTTTTCAGCAATAGACGCCCAAAATTCTTCGGGATTTTCATTGGCTTTACGTTTTGCTTGATTATAAGAATTAAGGGAGCGGTGAACTAAATCAGTCATCAAATTAAAATTTAGCCTAAAATATTAAAATACAAACTCAAATACTAGTACTAGTTTGAAGTGACTGGAAACCCTCGAGCACGCATCAAAGCGTCAATTGAGGCATCTCGTCCTCGAAACAATCTGTACGCTTCAGCAGGGTCAATTGAATTTCGAGGAGCAAATAAATAATCAACCAATTTTTTTGCCATTTCATCGTCATAAAACCCGCCAGGAGATTCTCTAAATGCTTCTGTGGCATCTGCAGTGAGCACATCTGCCCACATATATCCATAATAAGCAGTGGCGTAACCTTCTCCAGAAAATACATGACCGAAATGAGGAGTACGATGTCGCATTGGCAACTCTTTGGGCATTTTGAGGGAAGCTAGTGTTTCGTGTTCAAAATCACCTACATCTAAATTTGTTGGATCTGCCAAGTGTAATTTCATGTCCATAAGGGCAGACGCTAAATATTCTGTGGTAGCGAACCCCTGATTAAAGGTGGCTGCTTTTTTAATTTTTGAGACTAAACTTTCAGGCATAGGCATGCCTGTTTTTTGATGCACCAAAAAACGATTAATAACTTCATCGGTAGCAAGCCATCTTTCTAATAATTGAGATTGAAACTCGGTATAGTCACGTACTCCACTATTTAAGGTTGGATACTTTACATTGGAAGCGAAAAAATGCAACGCATGACCGAATTCATGAAAGAAAGTAGTGGCATCGTCCCATGAAATAAGCAACGCTTCGCCTGGTGCAGGCTTCACAAAATTTGAATTATTAGACGCGAGTACATTTGTTTTACCATCGAAGGTTGAAAAACTTCGATAGGTTGTTGCCCATGCACCAGAGCGTTTTCCTTCTCTGGCATATGGGTCTAAGTACCACAGCCCTATATGCTCGCCTGTATCTTTCTGAGTCACTTCCCATACTTTTACGTCTTCATGAAAAACAGGAACAGAGCCTTCGGGAACGGGTGAAAAAGCATATCCAAACAAACGACCAGCCACGTAGTGCATGGCATCTGTAAGTTTATCCATCTGTAAATACTGTTTTACCTCGTCCGAGTCTAAATCATATTTTGCTTGGCGTACTTTTTCTGCGTAGAAGCGATAATCCCATGGCTCAATTGAAATATTATCCCCATTGGCATCGGCAATAGCTTGCATGTCTGCCACCTCTTCGGCAACACGTGCAATGGCTGCTGGCCAAACAGCCTCCATAAGCTCTAATGCATTCTCTGGATTCTTAGCCATTCTATTTTGCAAACGCCATTGTGCATAATTTTCATATCCCAATATTGCAACGCGTTTTTTTCTGAGTTGTAGAATTTTGGCAATAAGCGCTTTATTGTCATAAGAATCGTTATTGTCACCGCGAGAATAGTAATTCGTCCAAACTTGCTTACGCAGTTCACGTTCAGTAGAATATGTTAGAAAGGGATCCATTGAAGATCTTGTGTTGGTAACCGCATAAGCACCCGACTTTCCTTTACTTTCAGCAATACGTGCTGCCGATTTCACAAATGCATCAGGCAGACCTCCTAATTGATTTTCATTTAAATAGGTCACATAATTTTCTTCGTCATGAAGCACATTATTTGAAAACTTGGTGTAAAGCGTAGAAAGATCTTTATTGATAGCAGCATATTGTTTCTTTTTATCTTCATCAAGATTTGCACCGCTCATGGCAAAATTCTGATAGACAAGTTCCAGAACACGTTGCTGATCATCAGGAAGTGGAGATTTTTTTGCTTTCTCGTATATGGTTTTAATACGTTGAAAGAGGAGCTTATTCTGAGTAATCTTAGACTGGAATTCAGAGAAAAGCGGAGCAAGTTCGGCTTGAACTTCACGAAATTCTGGAGATGATACATTACTACTGAAAATACCGTAATAGACAAATGCACGATCTAACGGGGCGCCAGATCGTTCCATAGCGACGATGGTGTTTTCAAAAGTAGGCTCATTGGTGTTAGAGGCAATAGCTTCAACTTCCTCCAAGTTCAACTCCATAGCTTTTAACATTGCAGGTTTTACATCAGACACTTGCATGTTATCAAAGGCAGGGGTACCCTGATAAGGACCTTCCCATGGTTTTAGTAATGTGTTTGTGAATGTTGCTGGTTGTTTACATGAAACA
The DNA here is from genome assembly GCA_038124405.1 of Flavobacteriaceae bacterium. Taxonomy (GTDB): domain Bacteria; phylum Bacteroidota; class Bacteroidia; order Flavobacteriales; family Flavobacteriaceae; genus UBA7446. The sequence continues at coordinate 6,776 of JAYPBW010000043.1, forward strand.
ATAAGAACTGTGCTTGCTACGGCGCAAAAAATAAGGGTCAATGAAGTTTTCATGATAAGATGCTTTTCAAATAACATGAAAAATATGAAAAATTACTTAAAAGGAGCTAGCAGTAATAGTATACACCTGATTTGATGAGTTTCATAAAAAAAGGGATGAGTTATACTCATCACTTTTGCATGATTTTCTCAGCTTTTCTTTATCAAACTAATAACAAATAGAAAGATAATAGCGCCTAGAAATGCCGTTATTAACGACCCTATTACACCGCCACCAAAAGACAATCATAGTTGACCAAATAGCCAACCGCCTAAAAGTGCTCCTGCAACACCAACTAAAAGATTAATGAGAATTCCAAAGCCTTTTACTTTCATGAGTTTTCCAGCAAGGAAACCGGCTACTATACCTACAATGATAAACCACAATAGTGATGAGTCCATATAATTTAGATTTAAGGTTAAACAAATATGAATTTAATGTACGATTTTTTTAGCAGTTCAATATTTTAATGCCAAAAAACTAACTATTATGCAATTAAATTAAAGATGTATTGATATTGCGTACGGCAGCGGGACCTTCATATACAAAACCCGTATAAAGTTGAATTAGCGATGCTCCGGCTTCTAATTTTTCTTTTGCATCTTCAGGAGAATGAATACCCCCTACTCCAATAATAGGGAAAGCGCCTTTGCTTTGGTTATGCAAATAGCGAATTACTTCTGTGCTCCTTTTAGTTAGTGGCTTACCACTTAGACCTCCAGGTTGTTCTATAAGTGTTTTATCGCTTGTTAGTCCTTCGCGAGATAATGTTGTATTGGTAGCTATGACTCCGTCAATTTTGGTTTCAACGACAATGTCAATGATATCAGAGAGTTGAGCATTTGAAAGATCAGGGGCAATTTTCAATAAAATAGGCTTTCGTTTTGAGTGACTATCATTACGTTTTTGCAACGTATTTAGCAAAGCGGTTAATGGTTTTTTTTCTTGTAGATCTCTAAGATTAGGTGTGTTTGGCGAACTTACATTAACAACAAAGTAATCCACCACATCAAACAATGCATCAAAACAATATAAATAATCATCTTGCGCCTTTTCATTTGGCGTTATTTTATTCTTCCCAATGTTTCCGCCAATAATTACCTGCTTATTTCTACGAAGTCTTTTTACAGCAGCCTCTACACCACTGTTATTGAACCCCATGCGGTTAATAATCCCTTTATCTTTTTTCAATCGAAACAATCGTGGTTTAGGGTTTCCGGGCTGAGGTTTAGGAGTTACCGTTCCAATTTCAATAAATCCGAAACCAAAGTTAGAAAGCTCTTTGTAAAGCTTTGCGTCTTTGTCAAAACCCGCCGCCAAACCTACCGGATTTGGAAAGGTGATCCCAAAAACCTCCCTAGAAAGTGAAGTGCTTTTTATGTTATAAAACTTTCGAAGAATGATCCCCATAAAAGGGATGTAATGTATCAATCGAATGCTCGCAAATGAAAGATAATGTACCCATTCGGGGTCAAACATAAACAGTATTGGACGTATAACCTTTTTATACATAGATCAAAAAAAAAGCACCTCATAAGAAGTGCTTTAAAACTACTTTTTCGTATTTGTTGTTCTTCGCTGACTCATTTCATGAGAAATGAACGTGCGTTCCATTTTCACTTTTCCTGCCATGGTTTCAATAACACAAGTATCATTGCTTTCATTCACTTCAACCACCTTGCCGTGAATACCTCCTTTGGTGACTACCAAATCACCTTTTTTGAGGCTATTTTTGAAATTGCGTTCTTTTTTAGCACGACGTTGTTGCGGTAGAATTAGAAACAAAAACATGACCGCAAACATGAGTAGTAAAAAAGGTAATTGATTTCCCATTAGGATAATTTTAATTGTTGATATTAATTACGAGCAGCTTGACGCTGTTTTTCTTTTACAGGATCGGGGGTAACCATAGTTTTGATACGCAAAATGGCACGACCGCGCTCCGTATTTGTGGTAAGTGTTACCGTTTTGCTTTGATTGCCAGGTTTGTTTGCAGAATCAAACTTTACCTTAATACTACCCGACTCGCCTGGAGCAATAGGTGTATTTTTTGGGTATTCGGGAACTGTACATCCACAACTACCGCGAGCATCAAGAATGACAAGGTCGCTATTACCTGTATTAGTAAAAGCAAATGTAGTTTCTACCACATCTCCTTCTTTAATCGTTCCGAAATCGTATTCCTTTTTATCAAAAGTTAACACAGGAAGATTATTGGCAGCCTCTTGACGGGCTTCAACTTGGGCTACGTTTTCTTGTTTTACTTTTTTTGAAGCACCTCCCGAACAACTAAAAAAGAGAATAACTAGAAGAGCGGATAACCATGATTTCATATTCTATATTTTTTCAAAAATAAACATATTACTGCATTCCACGTAAATTTTTACGAATACGTTTTTGTTCTGTTAAGTCTTTTACAAGCCTGTCCAATATTCCATTGATGAACATGCTGCTTTTAGGAGTTGCATATTCTTTGGCAATTTCTAAGTACTCGTTCAACGTTACATTTATTGGGATTGAAGGGAAATACAATAACTCCCCAAGCGCCATGAGCAACAGTGTAAAATCAAGGTCTGCAATGCGCTCTGTGTCCCAATTTGGTGTTTTACCTATAATCTCATTAGCCAAATCGGTTTTGTTTAGCGCAACTTTCCGAAATAATTCTAAGGAGAATTTTTGATCCTCTTCGTCTTTATACAACTGAGTGATTACAGCATCTGCTTCATCTATTCTTTTAAGACTATTGCGAACAATAGTGTTTGCAAGCGGGATGTCGTCCATCCACGAAATATTTACTTCCTCAATGAATTCAGCTAAACGTTCAAAAGGAGCAATTACTTTAGTGAATAGTTCGGATAAAAACTCCCGGTCCGCTTCTATTGTTGTTGAACTTTTTGCTAGGTAGTTTTCATAAACATCACTTTCAGTAATAGCATCCCAAATAAGGCGTACATACTCATCGTGATTTTTCCAATGTTTTAATTTGTGCTTTGCACGAAGTGCTTCGAGATGTGGGTTGTCCATCAATGCCTTTAATGCCAGATTGTTAAAAAACTTAGGGTTTACTTCATTTTGATGCGCAGGTAAATGTTTTTTAGTGTTTTTTTGATAGAGCTTGTATCCACAATGGTGTAATTCAACAAACAAATCTAGGAGAGTTATGTAAAGTAGATGACAATCTTGACTACTCTTTAATATCCATGATTCTCCAACATTTAAGTTATCGGTTGGATCCAACTGTTGTGCATAAAGGGCTTGCATTACTTTGGTCCTAAGGTGTCTTCTGGTAATCATGAATAAGAACGTATTTTGTGATGCAAAAATACATGAATTTACACGATGTTTCACACAACATTTGATGCAATCATCTAAAAACTTATCTTCGTAAAAAAAAATTGCGCGCGCTTCAATATATCAATCGATATCTCCGTAACTACCGATTTCTATTACTGTTGGGCTTTTTTTTCACAGTCTCTTCTCGTGTATTTGCAGTCCTTGCGCCCAGCCTAGTGGGTGATTCCATCACAGAAATTGAACAATTTATTAGAAGTGGTGCTAACGATTTGGACGCCATAAAAAGAATATTGCTAACCAATATTGCGCTCATTGTTGGAGCTGCTCTTATT
>JAYPBW010000044.1:0-10333 GCA_038124405.1 Flavobacteriaceae bacterium
GACAATAACATCTGCCCTATCTGGATTTAATCGTAAATCGATCATAAGTTCCTTTTGAGTACGTTTTTTTAAAGACTCATATTGTTCCAAAAGCAACATATAAGAAAGAGGTTTTCCAATTTTTCTACCCGTTAACTTAAATACTTTATTAATGGTCCCCCCAGAACCAACCACTGAAATATTGTCTATGCCACTAGTGTGTTTTTCTATCCAAGTTTTGTATGAATCTAGTTCTTTTTCTGCTACCATTTTATTGAGCAAACGAACGGTTCCTATTTTAAAGGATTTAGAAGCTACTGTTTCACCCTTGTGAATTAAGGTAAGCTCTGTACTCCCTCCTCCAACATCTACAAACAAGTAAGACTTATGGGCTTTCATGACGTCGTATAAATCAGTCATCGCTATAATTTCTGCCTCGCGTTTGCCATTGATGAGTTCTATCTTCACCTCGGTTTCTTTATGAATACGGTCTATTAGTTGTGAACCGTTCTTAGCCTCACGTAAAGCAGATGTTGCACATGCCATATAATGAGAAACTCCGTGAACTCCCATTAATAGTTTAAAAGAATGCATGGCATCAATTATGCGCTGTTGATTTGGCATTCCAATTGACCCATGCGTAAAGGTATCTTGACCCAGTCGTATGGGAACACGAACCATGGTGTTTTTAGTAAAAATAACAGGATTGTTTTTTCGCTCAATAACATTGCTCACTAGCAACCGAACCGCGTTTGAACCAATATCTATGGCAGCATATTTTGACAATCTCATACGTTATCCAATTTATTTTGGTAGTAAGTGTACGTGGCTTCTTGAGAGCGTAATGAAGAAGTGCCATTTGTGCGGTAAATTGGTTTGTTAGACTGATTTACCCATCTAGACTTTACATTATCGTTCCAGCTCAATTCAAAGGTATCTACAAGTTCTTGTTGAATATCTTTATCATAAATAGGACATGACACCTCAACTCTGTTATCTAAGTTTCTAGTCATCCAGTCGGCCGAAGAGATAAAAACATCTCTGCTACCACCGTTTTCGAAAATAACCATACGTGGATGCTCTAAAAAACGATCTACAACACTAATCACCTCAATGTTTTCACTAATACCGGCAACGCCAGGGATCAAACAACAAATACCACGAACAATCATACGAATTTGAACGCCACCTTGGCTAGCCTTATAGAGTTCTTTTATCAATTCGTAATTTGTAATGTTATTTATTTTTATTCGAATAAGTGCATTTTTACCTTCTCTAGCCAAAGTAATTTCACGAGCAATGCGTTCTTTTAATCCGCTAGAAGTAGTAAATGGCGAAATCAATAGGCGTTTGTGAGAAGGAACCTTAAACGTAGTTTCTAAAAAAGAAAATACTCTATGAACTTCTCTTAATATTTGTTGATTTGCAGTAAAAAGGGTGTAATCTGTATAAATAAGAGCTGTAGATTCATTGAAGTTTCCAGTACTTATAAATCCATAGCGCTTTAGCTTGTCATCTTCTTGCCGTTGAATAAGACATATTTTAGAATGAACTTTTAAACTTGGAATACCAAAGATGAGTTGCACACCCTCATTTTTTAGTAATTCAGCATAGCGAATATTAGCCGTCTCGTCAAATCTTGCCTGAAGTTCGATTTGAACCGTTACTTTTTTCCCGTTTCGTGCTGCTTGAATAAGGGCATTGGCGACTTGAGAATCTTTACTTAAACGATAAATTGTAATAAAAATACTTTTGACCTTGGGGTCTAGTGCTGCCTCCCGAAGAAATTTTGTGACATACGCAAACGTATGATAAGGTGTAAATTGCAAATAATCTCTGGTAGAAATTTGATTTAATAAACTCTGTTCCAACGAAAAATCGGCGATAGCAAGTGGTTGTTTTTTTGGATAAAGTAAATCTGTACGACCAAGGCTCGGAAACTTCATATAATCGCGTCGATTATGATACCGACCTCCAGGGATAATACTATCACGTGAGCCTATTTGAAATTTATCTAAAAGTAACTCTAAGGTGTCAGCACCAATATTTTTATCGTAAACAAATCGAACAGGATCGCCTCCAACTCGGTCCCGGACACTTGAGGCAATTTTATCAACGTAGCTTTTATTTATATCATCATCAAAGTCTAATTCAGCATCTCGAGTAAATTTCACCATATGTGCACTTATGACTGTAGGGGAAAAAATGGAGAAAATATGACGCATTTGATGACGGATAAGGTCATCTAACAACATCACATACTTTTTATTTCCTCTTGATGGTAAAACAACTATACGATCCAGATGAGTTGGAATCTGAATAAGGGCGTACAGTGGCTCTACAATATTTTCTAGTTCCATACGAACTCCCAAAAACACATTACTTCCCTTAGTATTTGGAATCCGAGTATCATCATTTATCAATACAGCAAGTAAAGATGGACTGACTTTTTCATTAAAGTACTCATGTACAAACGCTGCATGATTATCATCAAGCATATGCTCGTCTAAGACGTAAATTTGTTCCTCTTTTAACTGTTCGGTAAGCCCTTTAATAACGGAGAAGCTTTCATCTTGCAGAGCTGTGGTCTTTAGTGTGATTTCTTGTAAAAGTTGTTCTGCTTTTTGAGTTTCTTTGGAGGGATTCTCAGCCTCAACTTGAGCAATACGTTTTACTGTAGCGTAGCGTACTTTGTAAAACTCGTCTAAGTTGTTTGAAAAAATTCCAATAAAACGAATGCGCTCAATCAGTGGAACAGATTCATCTTGAGCTTCTTGTAAAACTCTGCGGTTAAAATCTAACCAACTTAATTCGCGATTTACAAATGGAAAATCCAAGCTATTTTAACATTTTTGGAGTATAGCATTCGGCTGTACCCGTTGTTATAGATGACCACAAAGATACGTCAAAGCGAAACAAGACTGCACTTGCGGTTGGTATGTTGCTCCCCGAGAATCCGCTCAAAGCATGAGCCAAGGCTATACAGGCATTATTATGACCAAAAGTAATGACTGTTTGCTCTGTGTCGGGAAGGCAACGCACAAACTCCAATACGTCATCGCCTCCAAAGTCATATAACATAGTACTAACTGTTAACTTATGCATGGGCAATTCGAGTTCTTTAATCACAATTAAGGCAGTATGAGAGGCTCGGTTGGCAGGGCTAGTGTAGGCAGCATCAATATTAAGTTTTTCACTTGCAAGAAATGCACCCATTCGGTGAGCATCACGAATGCCCCTTTCATTTAGAGGACGGTCTACATCGGAAACATTAAGCTCCCCAGAAGATTTTCCATGACGCATCATGATCCATGTTTTCATGATTTGCGGTTTTAATGTTATATCAAGGGGCTAGTCTGCTCCGTGACCAAGAATCATCTTTATTTTTTACATATACAATTCGGTCGTGTAAGCGATTTGGCCTTCCTTGCCAAAATTCGATACGATGGGGGCTTACCTGTACACCACCCCAATGTTCAGGTCTCTGAATGTCTTTTCCTTCAAATGCTTTAGTAAGCTCAACAAGTTTTTCTTCCAAAACAGCTCTAGACGATATGGGTTGACTCTGCGGCGATACATGTGCTCCAAGTTGACTTCCACGAGGTCTAGATGAGAAATACGCATCAGAGACTCTAGAAGGAGTCTTTTCAGCTCTTCCAGAGATAATAACTTGACGTTCTAAATTGGGCCAGAAAAAAGAAAGACTCACTTTTGGATTTGCGAATAGAGCACGACTCTTGTCACTCGTATAATTGGTGTAAAAAACAAAGTTTCCTTCTAAAATATCTTTTAGCAGCACTACCCTTCCTCTAACTTCACCATTTGAATCTACCGTGCTCAGAGTCATCGCATTCACCTCATCAACACCCTTTGCTTGAGTTACCTCGTCAAACCATTTTGCAAACAATTCTATTGGATTGTTTGGGGTTTGCGATTCATCTAACGCATTGGCGGTATAGTTTTTTCGCAACTGTCCAAGCTCTTTTTTCATTTTATAAAAATACGAATTAACGCTAGGAAATTACATCGCCATCTGAAGTAAGGGTAACATTAGAGAAAATCTCAGTAGCTTCATCTTTAAAAAGCTCAAGATTTTTATATCTAGAAGAATAGTGTCCTAAAAGTAAACGTTTAACGTTTGCTTCCTTTGCAATAGTCGCTGCTTGTTTCGCAGTACTGTGTTGAGTTTGAGTGGCTAAAGTTGCGTGTTGTTCAAGAAAAGTAGATTCATGATACAACCAATCGACATCTTTAATCAAGGGAACTATAGCAGGAGCGTAAGCAGTGTCGCTACAATAGGCATATTTTTTTGGAGAATCTGGGTTATAAGTAACATCTTCGTTTTTAATGATATTACCCATATCATCAAAAATATCTTTTCCTATTTGTAAGCTTCTATATTGACTAACATCAACACCAAATCTTTGCGCGGCAGTTTGATTTATTCGTCTTAACCCTTCTTTTTCAGAAAATAAAAAACCATTTGTATACACTCGATGTACTAAAGGAATGGTACAAACAGAAACCGTATCGTCTTCATAAATACATACCGATTCGTTTTTGTCTAGCTCATGAAAATGCAAGGGGTAATTTGTCCACGAATTTGCCACCTTTAAAAGCAACGTTAGTGCTTCTTTTATTCCTTTCGGTCCATAAATATGCAGCGGTGCTTCTCTACCCAAAAGCCTAAATGAAGAAACCAAACCTGGTAATCCATAAAAATGGTCTCCGTGGAGGTGTGAAATGAAGATATGTTTGATGTGAACAAAAGAAACTTTGGCTTTACGTAATTGCACTTGGGTACCCTCGCCGCAATCAATTAAGAACCGATGCCCCTTGATGTCTAAAAGTTGTGCAGTTGGGTTTTTATTTTCATGTGGACTTGCAGAGTGACAGCCTAAAATGGTCAATTTCATCAGTATCCTAAATCACGTTCAATTTCCTCCATATCGATCAAGTCGAGGGCTTCATGAAGTGTGGGTGCCGTTGAAATTTCATCGGGAAGTGCATCAATGCCTATTTCACCTACCACTACAACAAAAGATTTATTGACCTTTTCTTTATTGTAAATACTGAGCTCTAAAAACTCCAAAATATGGTTTGGCTGAAGTTTTGGAACAGCTGCTAAATCAATAACAAAATTTTGATCGTGCATATTCTTGTAATGTCCTTTCACAAGATTACGAAAGTCAACTCCAATAGGATCTGTAGATTCCCATGAAAAAATAGTTGTATTGTCTTGTTGTACAATCTGCATATCTATTTTTTTGCTGCCAGCAAATATAAAACTGCCATTCGAATGGCAACGCCATTTTCAACCTGATCTAAAATAATAGCTTGATTTGAGTCTACTACCTCGCTAGAAATCTCAACTCCTCTGTTAATGGGCCCGGGATGCATGATTACAATTTCGTTATCAAGAGCATCAAGCATCGGTTTTGTAATGCCATAAAAAGCGGCATATTCTCTGTTTGAAGGGAAATAGCTTGCAGACATCCTTTCAAATTGAACACGAAGTACATTAGCAACATCGCACCACGCTAAAGCTTTATTTACATCCGTCTCTACAGTTACTCCCAAACTTGTAATGTGCTTTGGAATAAGTGTTGAAGGGCCACAAACTTTTACATTTGCGCCAAGCTTTTGCAACGCAAAAATATTTGAAAGCGCTACCCTTGAGTGCAAAATGTCTCCAATAACAACTACTTTTTTACCCGAAACATTTCCCAATCTTTCTTGGATAGAAAAGGTATCTAAAAGGGCTTGTGTAGGATGCTCGTGCGCACCATCACCAGCATTAATAATGGTTGCATCAACATGTTTCGCTAGAAAACTAGCAGCACCTGCACTAGAATGACGCATAACAACCATGTCAACTTTCATAGACAAAATGTTGTTGACAGTGTCTATTAATGTTTCTCCCTTTTTTAAAGAAGACATGGATGCAGCAAAATTAATAACATCTGCTGACAACCTTTTTTGAGCTAATTCAAACGAAAGTTTGGTACGAGTACTATTTTCAAAAAAAAGATTGGCGATAGTGATATCTCGAAGTGAAGGTACTTTTTTAATAGGGCGATTAATAACTTCTTTAAACTTTGAGGCGGTTTCAAAAATAAGGTGAATGTCATCCTCTGTGAGGTATTTGATTCCCAGCAAATGCTTTACGCTTAGTTCACTCATATTATTTGTTTACTAGATATACTGCATCTTCATTATCATCTTCTTTCCAACACACCACAACACGTTCGTTTTGAATAGCATCTACTTTACAACCACAAAAATCTGGTTGTATGGGCAAGTGTCTTGAAAACCTTCTGTCTATAAGTGTAAGGAGCTGTACTTCTGAAGGACGCCCATAAGAATCAATAGCAGTTAAGGCTGCCCGAATACTACGTCCTGTATAGAGCACATCATCAATTAACACAATACGTTTATTTTCTACGCCCACCTCCATACTGTTAGTGTTAGGATTTAAAACCTTATCACTCCTTCGAAAGTCATCCCGGAAAAACGTAATATCAAGCATGCTCATGTTTACGTTATCCACCTTGTGGTGATTTTGCAAAATATGTTGAAGGCGCGCAGCAAGACGAACACCACGTGGTTGAAGACCAACAAGGAGTGTCTGACTAAAATCGTTGTGTGTTTCTTTAAGTTGACAAGCTAAACGAAAAAGGATGATGCGAAGTTCTTCAGCGCTAAGTAGTAGCTTTTTGCTCATCCAAAATTTTTTCAAAAATATAAAAAAATGATGGTTTTTACGATTTTGGTAAAATTTCAAAAAAATATCTAATTTAGCTATACCAAAATCTTACTTAAAATGCTTACAAAAGCCTACCGATATTTCGCTGGAAGCTATTTCCAACTCATTCCCTTAACAATTATCATTCAAGCCTGTATTGGTTCAATAGTTGTCTATTTTTTACTTCAAGGAATTCCAACTCTTTGGGATATGTTTTTGCTGCTTTGTTGCGTCGCAGCAACTACTATGTATTTAGGCGCTATTTTAGGGCAAATACATGTTAAAAAGGTTTTTTATCTGTTCATAATAGGATTAATAGTTAACATTATATTATTGGTATTGTTACTCTTACGCTAATTTTAGTAAATTGTATGAAAATTAGGTTATGTCAATGCGTTTATATGCCTTTTTACTTGGCTGTTTGTTGCTTATGAATTGTTCTACTCCTTCAACCAATACCCCCAAAAAAGCGGTTTTGGTAATCCATGGTGGTGCCGGATGGATTTCACGTGGAAGCGTTTCCGACAGTATGGAAAAAGCTTATATTAATACTTTAAAAGAGTCACTACTTAAAGGTAGGGCTATAATACAACAAGGAGGCTCAAGTTTGGATGCCGTTCAAGTGGCTATTGAACATTTAGAAGACTCTCCGTTGTTTAATGCAGGAAAAGGTTCTGTATTTACCTTCAATGAAACAAATGAAATGGATAGTGCCATTATGGATGGTGCAACTGGAAATGCCGGTGCTGCGACAGCCATTGGCACTATTAAAAATCCGATTCAAGTTGCACGTGCTATTCTTGATCATTCTGTACATGTTTTTTTAAATGGTGCAGGTGCAGAAGAATTTGCCATAGAACAAGGGCTTACACAAGTAGATTCATCCTATTTTTTTACCCAAAATAATTTTGAAAAACTATTGAAAGCAAAAGCATCCAAGAAAATAGTCAAGCAAGATAAATTGGGCACCGTTGGCGCAGTAGCGCTAGATCAAGACGGAAATTTAGCTGCTGGAACTTCAACTGGGGGCATGACCAATAAACGCTATGGTCGCATTGGAGATGTCCCTGTTATAGGTGCTGGAACCTATGCTGAAAATGGCGTATGCGGCATTTCTGCTACAGGCCATGGCGAATATTTTATACGATATGTTGTGGCGCATGATATTGCGGCTAGAATTAAATATGGAAACCAAAGCATTCACCAAGCATCAAGCGATATAATTGCTGAACTTAAAAGTAATGGCGGTCTTGGAGGCGTTATCGGCTTAGATGCAGAAGGACATGTAGTGATGCCATTTAACACCAAGGGAATGTTCAGAGGTTATATTCCTCTTGAAGGAGCGCCCGTAGTTGCGTTATATGGAAATTAAAAATTAAGCTTCCATACCCGCCGCCACATTTTGCGACAAACGCTCATATACTCCAGAGGTAAGCTTTTCACGAATGGCTGAAAATGCAGCAAGAGTTTCATTAACATCTTCAAGTGTATGTGATGAAGTTGGAATGAGACGGAGTAATATCAATCCTTTTGGAATTACAGGATAAACCACAATGGAACAGAAAATGCGATAGTTTTCCCTCAAATCTTTTACTAATACCATCGCCTCAAGAATGCTTCCTTTTAAATATACCGGAGTTACACAACTTTGTGTAGTACCAATATCAAAGCCACGCTCTTTTAAGCCACTTTGCAAAGCATTTACATTTTCCCAAAGCTTTGCCTTAAGTTCTGGCATGGTTCTTAGCATATCCAAACGCTTCAAAGCGCCTTTCACTAAAACCATTTGTAATGACTTGGCAAATACTTGTGAGCGCATGTTATACTTCATGAAATCTATGATTTCCTTGTCACCAGCAATAAAAGCACCTGTGCTTGCCATAGACTTGGCGAAGGTGGCAAAATACACATCAATATCATCCATAACGCCTTGCTCTTCACCTGCTCCAGCTCCCGTAGCACCAAGTGTTCCAAACCCATGCGCATCATCTACCAAAAAGCGGAATCCATATTTTTCTTTTAGTGAAGCAATCTCACGAAGACGTCCTTGCTCGCCACGCATCCCAAAAACTCCTTCTGAAATTACTAATATACCACCTCCAGTTTCTGAGGCAACTTTAGTGGCACGTACAAGATTTTTCTCTAAGCTTTCAATGTCATTATGACGAAATGTAAATCGTTTTCCCATGTGAAGACGAACGCCATCAACAATACAAGCGTGAGAATCTACATCGTAAACAATAACATCATTTTTAGAAACCAAAGTATCTATAGTAGATAAAATTCCTTGATAGCCAAAATTTAGAACATACGCTGCTTCTTTTCCTACAAAAGCGGCCAATTCATCTTGAAGTTGTTCGTGAAATGAAGTATGCCCAGACATTAAGCGTGCTCCCATAGGGTATGCAGAGCCATGCTCAGCAGCAGCTTCAGCGTCAACTTTTCGAACTTCGGGGTGGTTAGCAAGACCCAAATAGTCGTTTACACTCCAAGTAATTACCTCTTTTCCTTGGAAACTCATTCGGTTTCCAATAGGTCCTTCAAGTTTGGGGAACGCAAAGTATCCTTCCGCTACTGATGCCCACTTTCCAAGTGGTCCTTTGTTTTCACGGATTTTAGCAAACAAATCGGTTGTCAATGTATTGGTTTTAAAGTTGTTGCAAATATAGGGCATAGAACCCTAAAAGTGTAGTTTTCGATTAACGAATGTATTCAATTGGTTTTTCCTTTTCAATGTTTTTGGCATCAAAAAAGCCTTGCTCACGCATCCAGTTATCACTATATATTTTACTCATATAACGCGAACCGTGATCACAAAAGATAACCACAACAACACTGTTCTTATCGAAAACCTTTCCAGATTTATCAAGTTGACGTACTGCTTGAAGTGCTGCGCCAGAAGTATACCCTACAAACAACCCCTCTGTTTTGGCAATATCTCTAGCGGTATGTGCACTATCTTCATCTGTCACTTTTTCAAAATGATCAATAATATCAAAATCGGTTGCAGTAGGAATTAAGTTTTTACCAAGACCTTCAATTCTGTACGGATATATTTCGTTTGAATCAAACTCTTGTGTCTCATGATATTTTTTTAGTACAGACCCATAGGCATCTACACCTATAATTTTGATGTTTTTGTTTTTTTCTTTCAAAAAGCGTCCGATACCTGAAACAGTTCCGCCTGTACCACTAGCAGCAACTAAGTGTGTGATTTTTCCTTTAGTCTGTTCCCAAATTTCAGGACCTGTAGTCAGGTAGTGTGCATCTGTATTGAGCTCGTTAAAATATTGATTGATATAAACAGAACCTTCTATTTCATTATGAAGTCGTTTAGCAACCTGATAGTAAGAACGAGAGTCATCCGCACTAACATGACCAGGGCATACGAATACTTTGGCACCCATTGCACGAAGCATATCTATTTTATCGGGAGAGGATTTAGATGTCACTGCCAAAATACATTCATAACCCTTGATAATACTCACCATAGCCAAGCTAAATCCCGTATTCCCCGAAGTAGTTTCGATAATGGTACTACCCTGTTTAAGTATACCCTTCTTTTCAGCTTGTTCGATTATATGAAGTGCAATACGGTCTTTGTTAGAG
>JAYPBW010000045.1:0-1860 GCA_038124405.1 Flavobacteriaceae bacterium
GAACACGGCCAAAATAATTGGTAGTGCTTTTTCTACACTACCATCGTTGGCGGCAATTAAGGTGCTTATGATAACCATACTTACCGCAGTCATGGGGGCGGTAGGTCCGGAAATTTGCGTATTGGTACCGCCTAAAAGAGCAGCAAAAAAACTTAAAAAAATTGCGCCGTAAAGTCCTGCAGTGGGTCCCAATCCTGAGGATACACCAAATGCTAGGGCCAAGGGAAGCGCTACGATACCTGCAGTCAAACCACCGAAGATATCGCCCTTTATATGAACGAATGCTTTTTTCATTAAAATTTAGTTTAGGTAATTGTAATTGTTGCGATGTGGGGCCAACGTTACCTAAACTAGCTCGGGAGGTGGAGAATCTAAACCTTTAAGTACCTCGAAAAAGATAGACTCTTTATGAACCGAGTATGTGAAATAAGACCAAAAGAAATTAAATGAAGGAAAATCGATTACCAAGAATTTACTTTCTTCCAATACATCTAATGCATTTTTTCCTTCTAAAGGTTTTGGTTCTTCACTTTCTTTTGTGAAAGAAAACGTTTCATAAAAAGAAAAATCTAGTGCAGAAATGGCTATGGAACTTGTTTGTGAAAAAATCACAACAAACAACAAAAGTTTAACTGTTTTTGGAGTAAAAAATAAAAAGCTCTGTTTATAGAACACTAGTTATGTTTTTCTTTTTTAGCAGCCTCAAAAATACACTTTTATTTTAATTTTTAATATATACTATTTATCATTACGGCTATTGGGTGATAAACAATAAAACCCTTAACATCAAATATGACGACCTTACTCTATTCTTTAATTAGTTTTATCAACTGTTGACCGTCATGTGTTTCACTGTAAACCTTAACAAAATAAATTCCTGTTTTATAAGAGGTCATGTCGAACCTTTTTTCAGTTGTGGTAAATACTTTTTTACCCAGTAAGTCATATACCTCAACAAAAATATCTTCATCTGTAGCAATAGATACTAAGCCGGATGTAGGATTAGGATAAACCGTAATTTTAAACTCATTTTGAATTTCACTAACACTGAGCACACAAGTAGAACCTACCTCATATTGGAAATATTTGGTTTGACCTATACCGCCTGGAAATGAAAATTTGACTGAATAACTAATATTTTCTCCAGTAGTAAAACCACCTAAGGTTTTTGTAAATGTGTTATTCCCAAGATCATCCATTGAGGTTTCACCAAAAGGAATCTCTCTCCATAAGTATGCAGGCGCTCCTGTTTTATCCGTATCTAAAAGTTCAGCGGTAATTTTTACCGATGTACCAATGGTCTCAAATGTTAAGTTATAACCCGTAGTAAATTGACCTTGCAGGGCATCCGAAGAATTAAATACACAGTACAGCTTTTGATTTACCGTAATAGAAGCAGCAGTTGAAGTTGTTGAAGCTCCGTCATTGTCCGTAGCTTTCGCTGTAATACTATAAGATCCAACAGCAAGATTAGTCCAAGAGTAACTGTATGGCGAAGTAGTGTCCTCACCCAGCTTGGTACTGCCGTCAAAAAACTCAACTTTTGTAATGGTGCCATCAAAATCAGAAGCCGTTGCCGTAATTTCAACAGTATCTCCAGATACATAAACATCTCCGTCGCTTGGTGAATTTAAGGTAATACTAGGGAGTGAATTATCACCATTTTGCACATTCACATACACTTGATCTCTAACTACTGTACTGCCTTCTGTTAATACCAATTCAAATTTATATATTCCCTGCTCTAGATTTGAAATAGAAGGTGTTAACGAGCTATTATCTGAAAATGAAGCAACAGTTGGACCCAAGAGCTGAGTCCAAGCATAAGAAGTGTTGCTCGGATTTGGAATGGAACTTTGA
>JAYPBW010000045.1:1870-10168 GCA_038124405.1 Flavobacteriaceae bacterium
CTTCCATCTAATGCTGTTGATGTTGCTGGTAATTCTACTGTTACGTTTGAACCCGCATTTGAAATCAGAGGTGTATAATCTAAATCGGATTGACGTGTAAATGTCATATCGCCCAAATTAAAACCACCGCCCGTGATAGCAACTCTTAAAATATGCTCACCTTCAATAAGTGGAATTGAATTTAGGGAACTTGTTGTCCATGAGTCCCATGCGCCAGTAGAGCTTACAGACACATTTCCTCCTACTTGCATTCCATCTAATTCAATATGAAAAGGGCCGCCATTAGCATTGTTGGTTGCATATCGAAAATCCATTTTATAGTACCCCGATTGGGAAACATCAACTGAGTATTCAAGCCACTCACCGTCTTCAATCCAACCCACAGTTCTACCCTCACCATCAACTACAGCGTCCACATTTTCATCGGTTCTAAAGTTTCCATACTCAGCGCCGTTATTGCCAATACCTGTATCAAAATAGGTAATATCTTGTCCTTTTCCACCCTCAAAGTAGTCGTAATTACCCGCTTGTATTGTGCCGGGTATTTGGAAGGCTACATTTAAGTATGGCTTTTGCTCTCCAACCAGTACTTGAACAGAGTTGGTTACCGCAAAACCTGAGCTGTTGTAAATTTTTGCATAAAAATTATAAACACCAATAGTAAGATTTTCAGCCTTGGCAGTATAAGGTGCGGCAGTGTCTGTTTCTATCAATCCAGAGTCGTTATAAAATTCGACTTTTGTAATCGAAAGTCCCGAAGTCTCTACGTTTAAATCTACGCTACCTCCACTGTACGCTTGACTAAAACTTGAATGTATAGTTCCAGAGAGTGCAACATCTCTGTTTGTTTTCATGGTGTTGGCTGGAACATTTAGAGAGAATCCATCGGAAAAAGCTACTGTAATATCGGTATTTGAATAGTTATGGGCCACATATGTAATTTGACCATTTTGTTCAAAAGCGGCAGCAATAGGATAGTTAGCAGTAATATCCGTTTTGACGGTTCCCATAGCTTTCATGTTGTGAATCCAATAGTACGTATGTGCGTCTGAGATACCAAACTTCAATCCACGGTCGGGATAGGAATCATACAATTCAATGGCTTTATCTGGATCAATAAAAGCGGCATAGCACCAATACACATCATGCCAAAGATTAGCATTTGCTTCGTTAGACAAAACCCCTGTGTTTTGCTGCATTTCGTTCCATAATTTCTGTACATAGGTTGTGTTATGTCCCAAATATAACGATCCACCATGAATAGGATACATCTCAATTCCGTAGGTTGCCGCGATGTCTTGAGTCCAAAACGTACCACTATCATAAGAATTACCCCATACACGCGAAGCAATACTGTACCCATAGGAATTAGCAAAAACGCGTTCATCCATATCAAACCAATATTCTTCAACGGCAGACTGCTCTGTGGTGTAGAGGTATATTCCCAAATCCCGAATAGCATCATTTCCTGTTACAGCTCCCCAATGAATAAGTGAAGAGTTAAACTGCATGCTTTCAGAAGTAGATTCTTGATCATTTCCCTGTGGAAAAGTAGCAAATCCGTTAGCCCAAGCATGTCCAGCATAAGGGCTAAAGTTGCGCAGAAACGGGAAGTCGGAATCATTCCTATTTGATGATGCGGCATCTCGAACAAGAGTGTTTACCATATCGCCCCAATCATCGGCCCATCCGGGCTGGAATTGTTCTAAAAATGCAGCAGCGTGAATAAAATATCCCCAGTGAAAGTGGTGGTCATTAATATTATTATCTTGACCATGACCTGAAGGGTAGCCTAAAAGTGCTGTATATGCATCATGGTAATAAAACAAGAAAGCTACTTCACCAGACTCATAGCTCAACCAATCTTCCAAACGCTCTTTAATAGTCGCAATTATTTTATCTCTGGCAGTAGTGTCACCAATTTTGTGCGCGATACGTGCAGTTTGCACTAAGCGATTCATCATTTGGCCTTCATTGTAGGAATCGGTCCAGGTATTTAACGCATCATTTTCCAACAAGTCTACCTTACTACCTAAACTTGAAGGGTTAAATGAGTCACTGTAGTTTGCCAAATAAGGAAGTGTTGGAAGAACTCCGTAAAATGTATTCTCGGTAGAAAAAGCGTTTCCATCTATCATTTTTAGGGCACCCCGAATAGAAGTATATGTTTCACGGTTTGGAGTTGCAGAGTCGGAAGCCAAATTATCCCATTGGTGCGGCAACAAACCTTGTAGAACGGTGTTGAATGTTCCTTCCTTTACATCGGGTGTGATTTGAAAATCGGTTCTCAATACACTTGTACTTTCGTTATAATTCCATGAGACTGCTGTGTTCGATGGAAATACATAAGCAAATTTCTTATAGGTGTTGGCTATTGCCGAAGCATTGGTGTTGCTCTGCGGAAGCATAGCAACCGACCAATAATTTTTCCCATTGAGTGTTGAGGTGTAAATACTTCCATTTTGCACCCAAGTACTACCAACTGGAGCATATACTGCATAATCTACACCCTCTTGAGCGTTTTCAACTAAAATCATTTCATTAGAAACGGTTACCGTTCCAGCTTTAACTTCAACTTGAGCAACATCGGTATTTCCTTTAGTCATGTACACAAAAGGCATCCCAATTCCGCTGGTTACAGTGAAATTATTTCCATTACTCGACCAATTAATGGATACAGTCCAGTCTGTGTGATCTGATATTGTAGCTTGAGCACTATTTAGGTTTTGCACTCCTACGTTTAAGGTTTCCTTGTCACCAACTACACCAAATGGTACATAGGTAATCCCCAAACCACTATTGGTTGTTTTTAAGGTAAATGGATAGTTAAACAAATTACTTACATGGTTTTCTTTAAGTAAAAAAGACCACCAATCATTCGTTGGCACTGGTTTAGACAAAGCTGCTCCCGAAAGCTGTGGCGTTCCGCCTGGAAAGCCATTTCTGCCGGCACTGTCAACACCAGGAAAAGTATTGGTGTAGCTCCCACTACCTACAGATGTAATTTGTGAAAAGACGCTAAAAAATGAAAGTACTGCTATTGTCAAAATGACAATTCTGAATATTGAAAACATATCTAAATTTAGAGATGGATAAATTTCATACTTAATTATTGAAATTTTCAAAAAAAAAAGCATACATCATCACTACAAAAAGCTCCAATTGACTTCGAAAGCTTGCTTCCATATATTTTGTAGTTATAAGAAATACTTCGTGAACTGACTTTAGGTACTCAATTATAGATTTGCTCTTTATATAATCAGGGTACAAACAACCATAACCTTGTTATAGTAGTACTAGTGATTATGATCTACCATCCATCTTTTTTGATAGCATTAAGCCGATTATTACTAATTCTATTTTTTTTAAAAAAAGTTAGTAAGTTCGATCTTTTTTTTTAATACATTCAAACAAATCTTAATGAAATCAAATCTAAATTTGATATATGGAAATACACGATAGATTACATAAAGTTATTGCCGATGAGGGGATATCTATATCAAAATTTGAGCGTATAATTGGAGTAGGCCAAAACTCAATTTCTACCTGCTTAAGACGTCGATCGAGTGTACGTCATGAAGTATTACAAGGGATTGTTAAACACTTTCCTGAGTATAGCATCGAGTGGTTAGTCACTGGGAATGAATCTAGCAACAAAAAAATTATTCAAAATCTTAAGTCATTAATCGGTGAAATGAATCTGGAAATAAATAAAATCGACTAATAAAAAATAGATGCTTCTAAAAAATCGATTTTAATTTTTTGAGTTGCCCCTTCATTCATATTTTTAACTGAAATCAAGTCTTGCTTTTGTTCTTCATCCCCGTAAAAAATAACCCACGGAGCATTTGATTTGCTTGCAAATTGCATTTGCTTTTTAAGCCTATGCTGGACAGGATACACCAAAACCCTTAGACCGGCATCACGAAGTTTAGATACGTGAGGTATCATATCTTGTATGTAATCATCACCAAAATGAAGAACTACAACATCTACAGATTGTGCTACGTTGGTTGGAAATAACGAAAGTTCTTCAAGAACCATACACAAACGATCAAGACCAAATGAAATGCCAAGACCGTTCATGTCTTTTTGGCCAAATAAAGCTGTTAAATCATCGTATCTACCACCTGCACCTATAGAACCCATAGAAACGGTTTGGGGTGGTGAAACTTCAAAAATAATGCCTGTGTAATAATTTAAACCACGAGCCAATGTTAGATCAAAAACCAGGTTGCTAGACTTAAGTTCAGGCACAAGATGAAGTACTTGGCGTAAGTGAGCAATCCCTGCCATAGCTACATCTTGTTCAGAAAGTATTGTTTCAAGTGCATTAAGTTGAGTTTCTATTGAACCTGAAAGTTCAATCAATGGACTTAGTTTTGAGATAGAGTCATCATTAAATCCTTTTTGCTTTAATTCATCAAAAACGCCCGAAACTCCAATTTTATCTAACTTATCTAATGCAACGGTGAAATCAATAATCCGTTCTGGAGCACCTAAATAAGTAGCAATTCCTGTCAAAATACTACGGTGATTCATTCGAATGGTTGTGCCTTTTAGTTTTAAGTCATGGAAAACAGCATCAAACAATTGCACACATTCTGCTTCCAAAATTGGACTTACAGCACCAACTACATCTGCATCACATTGAGTAAATTCTTGAAAGCGCCCGCGCTGAGGACGATCGGCTCTCCAAACCGTTTGAACTTGATATCTTTTAAATGGAAATGAAAGTTCGTTTTGGTGCTGTACCACGAAACGAGCAAACGGAACAGTTAGGTCGTAACGTAATGCCTTTTCAGAGATTGACTTTGTAAATCTCCCCAGTTTATTCTCCGACAAAGCTTCTACATCTGCTTTTTTAACCTTTTCACCAGAGTTCAATATATTGAACATTAATCGATCTCCTTCCTCGCCGTATTTTCCCTGGAGGGTTTCTGACTTCTCCATAGCCGGAGTTTCAATGGGTAAAAAGCCATATCGTTCAAATTGACTTTTAATAACATCAATTACGTATGCACGACGTGCTACGTCGGAAGGCAAAAAATCTCGAGTGCCTTTTGGAATGCTTGGTTTATGTGCCATGGCAACAATTTATACAAATATCTGCTTTTAACGAAAAAAAGCCGCATAAGCGGCTTTATGTTTTTAAGAAAAGAGCAATTTATGCTTCTTCAGCCTTGGAAACTTCAAATGCTAAATCGGCGTACACCTCGCGGTGAAGACGAATACTAGCTGTGTGCTTACCAAGAGTTTTAACAGATCCTCCTTGCAATTTAATGCATTTACGATCGATTGGTTGTCCAGCGCTACTTAGGGCAGCTTCTAAGTCGATAGTGCCCACAGAGCCGAATAATTTATTTCCAGCACCAGCTTTTGCTGAAATCTTGATGTCAAGTTTTGCCAAAGCTTTTACTTGTTTTTGTGCATCGTCAATAAGTTTTTGCTCTTTAAAGGCGCGCTGTTTAAGGTTCTCGGCTAGTACCTTCTTTGCAGAGGGAGTTGCCAAAATAGCTAAGCCTTTCGGAATCAAAAAATTACGTCCGTAGCCGTTTTTTACAGAAACGATATCGTCTTTAAACCCTAGGTTCTCAACGTCTTGTTTTAAAATAAGTTCCATAGCTGTTACTTTAACATATCGGCTACATAGGGCATAAGCGCCAAGTGACGCGCACGCTTTATAGATACCGATAATTTTCGTTGATACTTTAAAGAAGTTCCTGTCAAGCGACGTGGTAAGATTTTACCTTGTTCATTAACAAACTTCAGTAGGTAATCTGCGTCTTTGTAATCAATATACTTGATGCCAGACTTCTTAAATCGACAATATTTTTTTGCCTTACTTGTTTCAATATCAAGGGGAGTAAGGTATCTAATTTCGCCTTGCTTCCCGCCTTTACTTTCTTGTTCTATAGACATGGTTTATGCTTTTTCAGTTAAACGTTCTCTTCTCTTAACCGCCCAAGCCTCTGCATGCTTGTCTAGCTTTACCGTTAGGTAGCGCATGATGCGCTCGTCACGACGGAATTCAACTTCAAAAGGATCAATAGCTTCGCCATCGAGTTTGAAATCTAGTAAGTGATAAAAACCACTTTTCTTGTTTTGAATTGGATAGGCAAACTTTTTAAGTCCCCAGTCCTCTTTGGCAATAATCTCACCTCCGCGAGACGTAATAAACGTCTCATACTTTTGAACTGCTTCCTTTACCTGATCTTCAGATAAAACGGGATTCAAGATGAAAACAGTTTCGTAATGATTCATAAATGATTTTTTAATTGGGCAGCGAAAATACGGATTTTATTGCGTTGTGCAAACCGGTTTGCGCAATTATTGTGGATCTACATCCATTACCACTTTAACTTGCTTAAAAACACCTACTTGTGCAAAGCTATGCAATAGGGTGCTCAAGCGCTTTTTAGCATGAGATGGAGAACTAGTATACGGTAGTTTAATCAATGTGTGTAAAATATAATAATTACGTACTCTGCCCACTGGCGGCGGCACAGGCCCTAACACATGAGCAAAACGCTGTAATAGGCCTTGCTTTATCCAGTCGCCAGCCTGGATTAAGGTTGCCATGTTTTTATGTCGTAATTCAACGCGAATAATACGCACAAAAGGAGGGTAGTCAAATTGTTCTCTCTGTTGAATTTGATGATCATAAAAAGAAGTGTAATCATAATCTTGAACGTATTTCAAAACTGGGTGATTAGGCTGAAATGTTTGTATTAAAACCTTGCTTTTCTCACCCATTCTTCCTGCACGCCCTGCCACCTGAGTAAGTACTTGAAAGGCACGTTCATGAGCTCTAAAATCAGGAAAATGTAGGAAGCTATCTGCCGACAAGACTCCAACAAGGGTAACATCCTCAAAATCTAATCCCTTTGTAACCATTTGAGTTCCAATCAAAATGTCAATCTCATGATTCGAAAAAGAGGTAATCAATTTTTTATGAGCGTGCTTTTTTCGAGTGGTGTCTAAGTCCATTCGTGCTACCCTTGCATTTGGAAATATTTGTTGAATTTCTTCTTCTAGCTGTTGTGTACCCAAACCCTGTGTTTGAGGTGATACGGTACCACAAGCCACACATGCTGCCGTATAGTGGGTTGTATAACCGCAATAGTGACAGCGCAATTCAGAACTTACTTGATGATACGTAAGGCTTACATCACAACTTGGACATTCGGGGACATGAGCACATTGACTGCATTCAATAAAAGAAGCGTATCCCCTTCTGTTTTGAAAAAGCAACACTTGTTTTTTTGATTGTAATGTGTTCTCAATGGCGGCAACTAATGTTTGTGATAAATGGCCATTCATTTGCTTTTTTCGATAGGATTCGGCTAAATCGATAAAAGAAATTTCTGGCATTTCAGCGTTTTGATATCTTGCTTGTAAAGTAACTAGTCCATATTTACCCAAGCTCGCATTGCGATAACTTTCAATAGAGGGGGTAGCTGTACCTAAAAGCACCTTAGACTTATGCAGTTTAGCCAAAAACATGGCTGCATCACGAGCATGATAGCGAGGCGCAGCATCGTACTGCTTATATGACGTTTCATGTGATTCATCTACAATAATTAACCCCAAATTTTGAAAGGGCAATAAAACAGCAGATCGAGCGCCTAGAATCAATCTTGCACTTGAATTATTTGCTCTGATTTTCTCCCATGTTTCTGTACGTTCTTGCGGACTGTACTTCGAATGATATACGACCAATTTCTTTCCAAAAAAAGCGTGAAGTCGTAGTGTTAATTGGGTAGTCAAGCTAATCTCTGGCACCAAAAAAAGCACTTGTTTTCCAGCGGCTAATTGTTTAGAAATAAGCTGCATATACACCTCAGTTTTACCCGAGCCTGTAACTCCGTGAAGCAAGCTAATATTTTTCGATTCCCAACAGGCTTCAATCAAATTTTTAGCTGTTTCTTGATGCGATGTCAAAGGAGACAATGGCACATCGGGTGTTGTTTTTGGAGGCAACCGATCAATTACACGTTTTTGTTTTACCAATACCTTGTTTTTGATAAGTGTTCTCAAAGACGATGAACTTACTGTTTTTAGCTTTGAAAATTCAGAAGCAACAACAACCGATTTTTGCTGCAGAAACGAAAGAAAAGTTTGGTATTGCTTTGCGTTTGATTGTAATTCTTCGAGTTGTTTTTTTAGTGCTTCATCGGATTTTAAACGTGGATTTAGCAGCACCTCTGTTTGCTCTTTGGGTTTGTACTGTGCATACACTTCCTCTTTAATTGAAACGTAGCCTTGCTCCATCAATTAATTAATTACAGGTATAGT
>JAYPBW010000046.1:0-10037 GCA_038124405.1 Flavobacteriaceae bacterium
GAGCATCTCCCTTTTAAGGAGAGGGTCCTGGGTTCGAACCCCAGCCAAGTCACAAGTCTTCCAAATGCGCACGTGGCGGAACTGGTAGACGCGCTAGGTTGAGGGCCTAGTGGGAGTTAAATCCCGTGGAGGTTCGATTCCTCTCGTGCGCACGTTATTTATAACGTTTTCAAGTAATTATATTATTTTTTTTTGTAGATTTGTTTAAAATTGTTAAAAAAAGATTAAACAAATGGATCGCGTTAAAAACAGTTTTAGCATTAAAAATCTGGAACACTTATCCGGGATTAAAGCGCACACGATCCGAATTTGGGAAAAACGATATAACCTTTTTGAACCAGAACGTACAGATACTAATATTAGACAGTACGACCTAGAAAATCTTCAAAAACTTCTAAATGTTACCCTTCTATATAACAATGGATTCAAAATCTCAAAAATTGCAAGCTTTTCACAGCAAGATATTACCCAAAACATCCACAACCTTACGATAAACAAAAACGCTGATGATTGGTCCATAGGTTTGTTTAAACTTGCTATGATCAATTTTGACCAACGGTTGTTTACCAAGACATTTAACGAACTACTTGAACAGTTTTCATTTACCGAAATATTCAAAAATGTTTTTGTTCCACTGATGAACGAGTTGGGTGTTTTGTGGCAAACAAACTCCATAAGCCCATCTCACGAGCACTTTATTACGAGTTTGGTTAAGCAAAAAATTCACGCGATGTGTGAGGAGCTTCAAACCAGAGAAATTGAAAGAACAGATAGAAGATTTGTATTGTTTTTACCAGATAACGAAATTCACGAGCTCGGATTGCTTTATTTGCAATATGAAGTTTTGAACCATGGATTTCAGTGTGTTTTCTTGGGACAATCTGTGCCTATTGAAAGCCTCAATAACCTTGTTGATATTGGAGAACCTATTACTTTTATTTCTTATTTTACTATAGAGCCGACAGTAGATAAAATTGATTCGTATTTGAATACTTTTTCAAATGAAATTATCAAAAATATTGACAGTGAGTTGTGGATTTTAGGCTATCAGGTTAAGTTTATCAAAGAAGAACTTCCCGATAAGATAAACACATATAAATCTATAGACGAAATTATTCAGATGTTGAGCATTGTTTAGAAAACAATAAACATTTTTATACTCTCAATACTGTTGCTGATTTTTTTTCTTTTATATTTACCATAAACAAAGCAAAAGAAAATGAAGGAACTATTCGATCAGGTTTCACATCAGTGCAGTAAACTCGTGACAGAGTCTTACAGCACATCCTTTACTCTTGCTACACGTATGTTATCAAACGAAATTCGGCAGGACATTTACAATATTTATGGTTTTGTTCGTTTTGCAGATGAAATTGTAGATAGTTTTCACCACTACAACAAACCAGTATTATTTGACCGTTTTGAACAATCGTTAGAAGAAGCGCTTGAAGACAAAATCAGTTTAAATCCAATATTAAATAGCTTCCAAGAAAGCGTACACCGTTACAAAATAGATCGTAAACATATCGATGCTTTCATGCAAAGCATGCGTTGGGATCTTTCTAAAAAAGTGTATGCCACAGATGAGGAATACAAACAATACATATACGGATCTGCTGATGTAGTTGGACTCATGTGCCTAAAAGTGTTTGTGAAAGGAGATACGGAAATGTTCAATGCACTAAAAGATGCAGCTATGGGGCTAGGATCTGCCTTTCAGAAAGTGAATTTCCTCAGGGATTTAAAGGCCGATCACGACCATCTGGAGCGAACCTATTTTCCAAACGTAGACATGAATGAGTTTGATGAGATATCAAAAAAGGCCATCATAGACGAAATTGAATCGGATTTTAGGCAAGGATTGTCAGGAATATTCCAATTGCCTGATGATGCCAAGTTTGGTGTATATACTGCTTATAAATACTATATGCGATTGTTAAAAAAACTCAAACGCACTCCTTCAACACAAATAAAATCAAAACGAATACGTGTACCAAATTATCAGAAGGTAGACGTGCTAGCACGTTCATTTATTCGTTATCAATTTAATGTTTTGTAAGAACCCATAAACGCATGAGTGTTTTAGCCCAAATTGGAATATTTATAGTCACTTTTTTTGTCATGGAGTTCATGGCTTGGTTCACCCATAAGTATGTTATGCATGGTTTTTTATGGTCGATACACAAAGATCACCATAACAAAGACCACGATTCTTGGTTTGAAAGAAATGATTTGTTTTTCATTTTTTATGCTATCGTAAGTGCTGGATGTGTGATTTTATGGGGAGAATATGGATTTATGCCAGGACTTGCCATTGGCATAGGCATTTTTGCCTATGGCTTAGCTTATTTTCTAGTACATGACATATTCATTCATCAGCGATTTAAAATATGGCGAAATGCAAACAATCGCTATGCACGGGGTGTTAGAAGAGCGCACAAAATTCACCATAAACATCTTGATAAAGAACATGGTGAATGTTTCGGAATGCTTTGGGTTCCGCTGAAGTATTTTAAATAGAAAGCTG
This sequence comes from Flavobacteriaceae bacterium, assembly GCA_038124405.1. GTDB lineage: Bacteria > Bacteroidota > Bacteroidia > Flavobacteriales > Flavobacteriaceae > UBA7446. Next base: position 2,528 of record JAYPBW010000046.1, read on the forward strand.
TGCCATTTCAATGGCAGCTGCGGCTGCTTCGGCGCCCTTATTGCCTAGAGACCCACCGCTTCTAGCCTTGGCTTGTTCCATAGTGTCGTCTGTTAACACTCCAAAAATCACAGGCGAAATACCTATAAGATTTAAATCTTTTATTCCCAATGATACCGCTTGACACACATAATCAAAATGTGCGGTTTCACCTCTTATAATACTTCCAAGAGCAATAACGGCATCGAACCCCGCATGAAGTGCTTGTTTACAGCCATAAATTAACTCGAAACTTCCCGAAACGTCTATTCGTTGAAGTTGAGTACAACCTTTTTTTTCAAGAATTTCTACTGCTCCTTTATATAAGTTGTCTGTGATGGAAGCATTCCATTTTGAAACTACAACAGCAACACGAAGACCCTTCGCACTGGGAATACGATCTAAATCTAACGAACCATGTTGAGCTGTAGCCATAGTTTATTGCTGAGCTTGTGCCAAAAGCACATCAACTTTAGCCGCTTCAGGTGAAGAAGCAAAGTTTTCTTTTAAGTTTTTGAGTAATTGAACCGCCTTACTTTTTTTATTAGCTACCAAAGCTACTTGTGCGCCTTTGAGTAAAAAACGAGGAGTTGTAAGAGAATTATCCGAAAATGCTGCCGCTTTTTCATAATACTCCAAAGCATCATTTAGTTGGTTTAATTCGGAAAAAGCATCTCCGATACCTCCATAGGCAAGCGCTGCAAGAATAGGATCATCTGATGAAAAATCATCTAAGTAGGAAATAGCTTGTTCAAAATCACCTTGTTGCAAATAAATCATACCTGCGTTGTAAGTAGCCAATTGAGCGGCATCAGAACTGCCGTAGTTTTCAATAATTTCCACAAAACCTGGTGCTACTCCATCTCCATCAAGAGCTAATGTGAATAGCGAATCCTGAACTGTAGGATCTTGCAACCCTTCTTTAAAATATGCTTGAGCTTGTGCCATTGCATTAGTGGACTCATCATTTAAAGGTTTTACCACAAAATTGGAGTAAGCCAGGTAGCCTAAAACAACAATGACGACTGCGCCAATACCTGCTAAAATATAGTTTTGATTTCGTGCCACCCACGCCTCTGCGCGACCAGCAGACGTATCGAGAGTAGTAAACACTTCAGCTGTAACACTATCTTGTTCTGGAGCTTGTTGTTGCGCTGATTTTATTTTACCTCCGCGTTTTTTGTATGTCGCCATGTTAAAAAAGTTATGAAGGCAAAAATAAAATTTTTATTCAATACACCTTGCCACTAAATTGTTTATTTTGGATGCTAGATTTGCATCGTATTTTACGGCATGAGCAACTTACGGTTAAACGCCTTACATATCGCCCAATATAAAAACATTTCATCGGCAGAATATTCCTTTGAAAAGCCTATTCATTGTTTTGTAGGAAATAATGGAAAAGGGAAAACAAATACCCTAGACGCTATTTATCATTTGGCTATGGGACGAAGCTATTTCTCTTCGATTAATGCGCACACTATCCAACATGAATCTGATTTTATGCGCATAGAAGGGCATTTTATACGTGATAATGAAACTGAAAGAATTACTTGCCAACTCAAACGGGAATCACCAAAGATCTTTATTAGAAATGGAAAAAAATACGGTAAACTCTCAGAGCATATTGGCTTGTTACCTACTGTCATGATTTCTCCTTCAGACGTTGATTTAATTAATGAAGGCAGTCAAACAAGACGGAATTTTATTGATCGCCTCATTGGTCAAGCCGACAAGAACTACCTTCAACAACTCATTCAATACCAAAAAGTATTGCAGCAACGAAATGCACTCTTAAAGCAAATGGGGAAATTTGCACAGAATGCCCAAGGGACATTAGGAATTTACAATGAGCAGTTGGTTCAGCTTGGAGTGCCCATTCACAAAGCACGAATACAATATCTTGCATCATTTGAACCACTTTTTCAAAAGAGATATGCGACCATTAGCAGAGGAAATGAACGCGTATCTTTAGTGTATCAAAGCCAACTACTCAACGAAGAATTTTCCGTCTTATTACAGAATGCAACTGCTAAAGATTTGCAAGCTCAATTTACTACTGTTGGAGTTCATAAAGACGATTTAGATTTTCAAATAGATGAATTTTCTATTAAAAAATTTGGAAGTCAGGGACAACGAAAGTCATTTTTAATTGCTCTTAAGTTAGCACAATTTGATATGCTCAAAAAATCAACTCAAGTTACACCCCTATTATTGCTAGACGACATCTTTGATAAACTTGACCAAGAAAGAGTGGCAGAAATTATTAACTTGGTTCACGAATCATCTTTTGGGCAATTATTCATTACTGACACACACCCCGATCGCACTGCGGAAGTGATAAAACAAACCGAACAGCCCTTTGAATTACATCATTTATGAAACTTTATTTATTTGTTGGGTTTTTATTCTTTTTAAGTTGCACATCTAGAATCAAAACAGATGATATTATACTACTAGAGGGGTATTGGGTAATCAGCGAAGCTACTGCTCCAAACGGAGAAAAACGAACTTTTAATAGCACTGTGGAGGTGGATTTTTTTGAACTAGAGGGCGAAAAAGGGTTTCGAAAAAAAGTCACTCCCCTACTCGATGACTCTTTCAACAGCACTAATGACCTTGTAGGGTTTACTATTTCATTTGAAAATGAGTCCTGCATAGTTTCTTATTCTAGAAAACATCACAGTTGGAAAGAAGAAATCTTACTGATTACCAATGAAAAACTCAAATTAAAAGACAGCAGAGGCGTGGTGTTTGAGTATAAAAGATTTGTGTTATGAGTACAAGAAAAGATGAACCCCAAGAAATTAGCGAAGTATTACTCCAATTCACAAAAGCACATAAGCTAGAAAAAGGCTTAGATAATGTAAAAATAGAAGGGTTGTGGGCAAGTATTTTAGGTCCAGGCATCAATGCTTACACAGAATCCATACGTTTATCGGGAGATACGCTCTATGTGAGCCTAACATCGTCAGTGCTCAGAGAGGAACTTAGTTTTGGCAAGGAAAAAGTGATTTCCATGCTAAACGAAGCCCTAAAAAAGGAATGTATAAAGAAAATAGTTCTTCGTTAGAATTGCTCTCTTTCTGAAAAATGAAAAGCAATTTCCAAAGCAGCATTATCATCACTATCCGAACCGTGAACAGCATTTTCACCCATTGAAGTGGCATATAACTTTCTAATGGTCCCTTCAGCTGCCTCGTCTGGATTAGTTGAACCAATTAACGTTCTAAAGTCATTAACAGCATTTTCTTTTTCTAAAACTGCAGCAACAATAGGACCGCTAGTCATAAAAGAAACAAGTTCTCCAAAGAATGGGCGTTGACTGTGTACTGCATAAAACGCTTCGGCATCAGCCTGCGTAAGCTGCGTCATTTTTAAAGCTGAAATTCTAAATCCAGCTTCTGCAATTTTATTCAAGATAGCACCAACATGACCGTTTGCTACAGCGTCAGGCTTAATCATAGTGAACGTTTGATTTGTTTTCATGAGCTTATTTTGTGCAAACCTAGTGAAATTAGAATAAGACGCACGTAAAAGTATATACTAATTCGTAATTTTGAATCATGATGCATATTGCACTTATCGGCACGGGAAACCTCGCCACACATTTGGCTTTTGCCCTAAGTAAGTGCACTCAAGTTTGTGTAGGCCAGTGGATTGGAAGAACGCCTACTCCATCAAAAAAAATAAATTCCGTTCCTTATTTTGATAGCTTTCAAGAGAACATAGACGTGGATATCTGTATTGTAGCAGTTTCAGATGATGCTGTAGAAAAAGTTGCTGCTAAATTGGCAAAAACTAAAGCACTAGTGGTTCACACAGCAGGTGCTTTATCTAAAAATGTGCTCTCTCCTATTCAACGAAAAGGAGTTTTTTACCCTTTGCAAAGTTTTTTAAAAGACACTGCTGTCTCTTGGAATGAAATTCCAATCTGTTTAGAAGCAGACAATAAATCAGACTTAAGATTACTTCACGAACTTGCCACCTATTTGACTGCTGAAATACATCATATTGATGAGCAACAAAGACTTAAGCTGCATACAGCAGCCGTTTTTGCTAATAATTTCGGCAACCATCTTTTGGGTATAAGTCAACATTTGGTTGCCGATGCCAAGCTCCCTTCCTCAATATTAAAACCACTTGTTACAGAAACCTTTAAACGAAGTTTTTTGAATCATCCATTTGAAACGCAAACAGGACCTGCCAAAAGAAATGATATGACATCACAAAAAAAACATCTAACCGTCTTGTCTGATGATGAGGCTAAACTCTATAAAATTTTAAGTAAATCTATTTTAAACACACATAACTCATGAGTTACAAAAAAGAATTTCGTCACATTACCACTTTTGTATTTGACGTAGATGGAGTATTTACAGACGGGGGAATCACCATTTTACCCGACGGAGAAATGATTCGAACTATGAACACAAAAGATGGTTACGCAGTAAAAGCAGCCTTGCATGCCGGCTATAATATTGCCATTATTTCTGGTGGAACAAATGAAGCTGTGAGATTGCGACTGCAGCAGCTAGGTATAAATGATGTGTATTTAGGTGCACATCAAAAAGAGCCCGTGTTGGTAGAATATGCTGAAAAACACAATATTCATTTAGAAGAAATTTTGTTTATGGGTGATGATATTCCCGATATAAGTGCTATGAATCGTACCCGGATTGGCTGCTGTCCCAACGATGCAGTACCCGAAGTCTTAGAAGCTGCGGGTTATATTTCACATAAAAATGGAGGTAAAGGGTGTGTTCGTGATGTAATTGAGCAGGTATTAAAAGTTCAGGGGAAATGGGGTGCGCTAACCGATGCACGCAACGATAGCAAATGAGTACTTACAAACTCTTTTTGGGATCTAGCTCGCCAAGACGTGTAGAGCTACTCACGCAAATGAACATTTTTTTTGAACAACGAAAGGTTGAGGTTGAAGAGATGTATCCACCCACCTTACAAGCTGCCGAAATCACCGATTTTCTAGCAAAACTTAAGGGTAAAGCACATCAAGAAAATCTTTTACCTAATCAACTCGTCCTTACAGCCGACACGATTGTATGGCATGAAAAAAAAGCCCTCGGAAAACCAAGGGATACAAATGAATCGAAACAAATACTTCAATCACTTTCGGGAAAAACCCACGAAGTTATTAGCTCAGTTTGCTTGAGTAGTGCCAACACCCAAACCTGCATCAACGACACTACTTTGGTCACCATGCGTAAGTTCTCAAATGAGGAAATAATGTATTACATAAATACCTTCAAGCCGTTTGATAAAGCTGGAGCATATGGAATCCAAGAATGGATTGGATTGGTTGGTGTATCTCACATTCATGGATCATACAGTAATGTTGTGGGTTTACCAACAGAAAAAACATATCAATTGCTTAAGCCCTATATCAATTGTTTGAAGTAGTGTTCTGTTAAATTTCAGATTAACTATATTTAGATAATGTTAAAATTTGACTAATCAAATGGAAACTACTGTGTATGTCATTGAGTTTTTATCTAATGAATGGATAAAAAACTCCGTGCTAACTGTACTTAGCATCGTCACATATCTTTTTATTGGAAAGCAATTATCTGGAAAAAATCAATTGTACTTTGGGATGTTGATTTCGGTTTTTTTAATAATAACTACTATCACGGGGCACTCCAGAAATATTTCAAATGGGTATTGGAATATTAGCGATAATTTACCGCTTCACTTATGCAGTATTTCAAATCTGATTGCTTGTTTTATTTTATTTATCCCAAAGAACAAACGGCTTTTTGAATTCTTATTTTACGCAGGTATCATTGGAGCAATTCAAGCTTTACTTACCCCTCAAATTAACAATTTTGACGGATCTAATTACGAATATTTTGAGTACTATGCTTCACACGTTGGAATATTACTTTTACCTATTTACATGTTTAAAAACTTAAACTATAAGCTGACCCATTTTTCTTGGCTAAGAATAGTGCTGCACCTTAACATACTACTAGCTATAATTCTACCGCTCAATTTTCTAATCGATTCCAATTATATGTATCTAGCCGCTGCACCAAGTGTAAGCAATCCATTAGTGATTGGCGATTGGCCTTATTACATTCTTTTTTGGGAACCTATTGTGGTGATTATTACTTACTTCCTATATCTAATCAGCACTGGAAAAAAAGTTTAGCTTAACACTTTGCTAACCTTACATACTCTATTTTTACCGCATGAAAAAGCCTTTTGCTTTGTACGCTGAATATATAGGAACCTTTGCCATGGTCTTTTGTGGTACTGCTGCTATGGCAGTTAATGAAACAACTGGTGCCGTAGCACACGAAGGAGTTGCAATAACTTGGGGGCTTATCGTAATGGCTATGATTTATGCATTTGGTGAGCATTCAGGTGCACATTTTAATCCTGCTGTAACACTTTCATTTGCTTTGTCTAATCGATTTGACTGGAAAAAAGTACCCCGTTACGTTCTGGCGCAAACTTTCGGAGCTATCACAGCTAGTCTTGCTGTACAAGCTCTTCTCCCAGAAAGTGAAATCATAGGCGCTACTATACCCACTATTCCATATATTAACGCATTTTGGCTAGAGTTTTTACTTTCTTTCTTCTTAATGACCGTTATCCTTCAAATAAGCACAGGCAGTAAAGAAACAGGGCCAATTGCTGGTGTTGCGGTAGGTGGTGTCATATTGTTAGAAGCCATGTTCGCTGGACCGCTAACAAATGCCTCTATGAATCCTGTGAGATCTTTGGGACCAGCACTAGTGGGAAATCATTGGGAACCCATGTGGATATATTTGACAGCACCCTTTGCTGGGATGGCAGTTGCTGTTTTTACGTTTAAGATTTTTGTACTTTCACGAAATGGACTTTAATCCCGCTATACTCACTTGTGGTCTATGTGGCCTCATTTATTTGACATCAGGATGGATAGTATTACGCTATCCTCCAAAAAAAATTAATGACTTCTATGGGTACCGCACGTCGCGCTCTAAAAAAAGTCAGGAACATTGGGATTTTGCACAAAAAGAATCTGCAAAACACATTAAGCAAGCAGGTTATTATTGTTTGCTATTTTGCGCTCCTTTTATTTTAATTGAGTATAAACTGGCACACGTTTGGATTGCCATACTCTTTGTAACTTTAATTCCCTTCGTTTCAATTATTCAAACCGAAAAAGCCTTAATAAGCAAGTTTGGAAAATAATTTTGTTTAACTATTTTTAACTAACATTAAACAAAATAAGTATATTTGTGTAAAAATCACAGATGTACCAATACACCTCAAAGCAAGAACTTAACACCTCAATAAAAGAGGCTTGGATTTTTCTTTCCGATCCAAAAAACTTAAAACGTATCACACCAGATTACATGGGCTTTGATATCATTTCTGGAGCAGAGCGAAGCATGTTTCCAGGGCAAATAATACAATACAGACTTACACCCTTATTAAACATCCCGTTCAGGTGGGTGACCGAAATTACTCATGTAGAAGA
>JAYPBW010000047.1:0-1563 GCA_038124405.1 Flavobacteriaceae bacterium
GTCCCATCCAACTTCCAATTTCAATCATGTCGGGCAATACTCGGTGCGAAGTCCCACCAAGCGTTTCAACGCCTTCAATAATTAATAAATTAGAGCCGATTCCTGATATTTTTGCACCCATACGCACTAACATATTGCACAGTTGTTGTAAATAAGGCTCACATGCAGCGTTGTAAATGGTAGTTGTTCCTTTGGCAAGTACAGCTGCCATTACAATATTTGCTGTTCCAGTAACAGAAGCTTCGTCTAGGAGCATGTATGTTCCCTGCAACTCATCTGCCTCTACACCATAAAAATATTCTTCTTTATTATATCGAAACGTTGCGCCAAGTTTAATAAATCCTTGAAAATGGGTGTCCAGTCGGCGGCGTCCAATTTTATCACCTCCTGGCTTGGGAATATACCCTTTGCCAAAACGTGCCAACAGTGGGCCTACAATCATTATAGATCCACGAAGACCACGTCCTGCAACTTTAAAGTCATCAGATTGGAGGTAGTCTATATCTACATCATCGGCTTGAAACGTATATTCGTCTGCACTATGCTTTTCAACTTTGACGCCAAGTTGAACAAGAATATCAATGAGCTTATTTACGTCAATGATATTTGGAATATTACTAATGGTTACGGGTTCGGGAGTAAGTAATACAGCACATAGAATTTGAAGTGCTTCATTTTTAGCCCCTTGAGGTTGAATAGAACCTGAAAGTGGCACACCACCCGTAATCTTAAACGCTCCCATTTATTTGCGACGTTGCTTTGGGTTACGGTATTTTTTATGCTTATTATTTCGATTATTTTTTCCGAATCGCTTGTTTGATAGTCGAATAAGACTCTCCGATTCTGAAAGCACTTCGTTTCCTCCAGAAAGCACAATCTTACCGCCAGAAAGTTCAGCTAGATGATCGAAAATTACTTGATCTTCAACAGTGTCTTTATTCCAGTTTAAAAAACACTTTTTCATGTGATTGGCAATTACATAAACGAGTGCTTCTTTGAGCTCTCCTTCTTCCCAATCAACGACCACATCAATCATTCCCTTAATGTTATTTCCATAAAAGCGATACTTAGGAAACGACTGGGGATACTCTAAGGGCGTTGGAGGTGCAGCCAATACTTCAGCGTTGGGTTTAGGAAAAGGTGCATCAACATCAAGTTTAAAATCAGACATTATAAATAGCTGATCCCAAAGCTTATGTTGAAAATCAGCGACATCTCGTAAGTGCGGATTAAGGTTGCCCATAATACCAATAATAGCCTGCGCCTGCTTATTTCGTTGTTCTTTATCCTCTTCAGCTAAAACTTGCTGAATCATTTTGTGGATGTGGCGCCCATACTCAGGTATTGCGAGTTGGGATCGTTCGTTGTTGTATTGAAGATTTTCTACCAAGGGAAGGGTGATTTATGAGGTAAAACTACTAAAAAATATGTTAGAGTTGGATGATGTTTGGGATTTTAGCCGCTTGCTGGTATTTTTCAATAATAACATCGGGGCTTTTAAAGGTTCCATCAATTGAAATACTAGTGTATTTTCCTTTACTGGAAGCACGAACAGTTGTAATT
>JAYPBW010000047.1:1573-3357 GCA_038124405.1 Flavobacteriaceae bacterium
TAATTACATCATCGTTTTCAAAAAGCTGATTTAGAACTTGTTGCGCCTCGCCTTCAGATGGAACTATAAACTTAAAAACATATGGACCAGGCCATGTACTTGTTTCAATAAGTTGTTGCTTAAAACGTGAATAAAAGTCGCTGTCTTTTTTTTCTTGCTCCATGTTGCAAAGATACAGTTTTGGAAACGGCTACAAATACCGACATTTGTATATGTTTAAACAACAAAAAGTAGTGCTAACTGGTGCTCCCGCTAGTGGAAAAACAAGTTTACTGGAACATATAAAGCACATAGATATTCAATGCTATGCCGAGGTCTCAAGAGATGTTATTGCAACAGCAAAAGCGAACGGAGCCATAATGCCTTTTAAAGAAAACCCATTGGCATTTAGTGAAGCCCTCTTTGAACGTAGACTTCATGACTATTTTGAATATACCGATAAGCCCGTTCAAGTATATGACCGTGGAATTCATGATGTGGTAGCTTATCTACGTGAACTAGGGTGTGAAACGCCTTGCGGTATGCAAACAGATTGCGAAACACTTACCTACGACAAAGTCTTTATATTTCCTCCTTGGAAAGAAATTTTTACAAAAGATGCCGAACGCATTGAGGATTTTTCTGAAGCTGTTAAACTCCATCATGCCCTGCTTGAAACCTATTCTTATTTTGGTATGGAATGTATAGAAGTACCCAAATCTAGCATTTATAATCGATTTGAGTTTATATTGAAACACATATGAACTCAAAAGTGTCACATATAATGCAGCAGTACTGGGGCACTTCAACGTTTCGCCCTGGACAGCAAGAAGCGGTCTCTGCAGCACTCAACAAACAAGACTGCTTGGTTGTGCTGCCCACAGGAGGTGGGAAAAGTCTTTGCTACCAACTACCTGCACTAGTACAATCTGGAATATGTATCGTTATAAGTCCATTAATAGCGTTAATGAATGACCAAGTTGAAGGGCTTCAAAAAAAAGGAATTCGTGCGATGCATTTATCAGGCCCTATTACAGAAAACGAACTTCTAACAGCGCTTGACAATTGTAAGTTTGGAAATTTTAAGTTTCTATACCTGTCTCCGGAGCGAGCTAAACACCCGATTGTTTTGGAGCGCATTTCTCAAATGCACATTTCTTTACTTGCTATAGATGAGGCGCATTGTATTTCGGAGTGGGGGCATGATTTTAGACCTGCATACAGAGAACTTTTGACATTAAAATACGCCCTTGGTGATATTCCTACCATGGCAGTAACAGCAACAGCTACCGCTAGAGTCCAAGAAGATATAAGTACAACATTAGAACTAAAATCTGCAAAACAAGTCATCGGTTCATTTGACAGACCAAATATTGAACTACGCGTTATTCACTCAGCCGAAAAATTGGAAGCAATTTCAAAAGCACTTGAACCTAAAAACACCCCTGCTATTGTTTATGTAGGTACTAGAAAATCGGCAGAATTACTAAGCAATCATCTAAACAACATGGGGCATAAAACTGCTTTTTTTCATGGAGGTGCAACAAAAAAAGAAAAGCGCATACAAGATTGGATACTGGAAAAAACTCCTATTATGGTAGCCACAACAGCTTTTGGAATGGGAATCGACAAAGCGAATGTAGAACGAGTTATACATGCAACATTGCCTTTCAGTATGGAGCAATATTATCAAGAAATTGGGCGATGTGGAAGAAATGGAGCGCCTGCAATAGCCACACTATTTTACTCAGATGACGACCAAGATAAGTTGCGAAACAGGCTCATGTCGAGTGTTCCAACCAAAG
>JAYPBW010000047.1:3367-9511 GCA_038124405.1 Flavobacteriaceae bacterium
TCTATAAATATTTATGTCACTATTTTGATATAGCCTACGGAGAAAAGCCCGACGGATTATTAGAATTGAATTTGGAGTTATTTTGTTCAAGATATGAGATAAGACCTAAGTTAGCATATGATGTATTAAAATTGCTTGAGCGGTCTCAAATTTTGCAGCTTGTACAATATGACACCCCCAAAACAACACTTAGGTTAATGCCAAATTCTATTGGTGAGTATGAATTATTAGAAGATTATTTGCTTCGGAACTATGGCGGTATAACCGACAGGTTTCAATCTGTAGACTTGACACGGGTTGCTGTAAAATGTCAACTGTCGGTTAAGCAGTGCATAAACAGAATCAATACAATGAAGAAAAATGGAACAGCTGAAATACTTCAATTACATGTTGATAACGGCATTCAGTTCCATTTTCCACGAGAAGATAGTCGAACGCTACTTGGATTGTTACATCAATTGGAATCAATAAAGAAAGAGAAGAATAGGCTTTCAAGTTTCATTTGGGACTATTGTACTTCAAAAAAATGTTTTAGGGCACAACTACTTACTTATTTTGGTGAAAAATCAAAGAAAAAGTGTAAAAATTGCTCTAACTGTGTTCGTAACAATGCCGCTATTCAAGATGTGATTAACACCTTAAAAAAACTGCTATCAGATACAGAAGCCTTATCTTTGGAGGAATTAGCTCAAGATTCTGTTCATACAAAAAGTGAGCTCGTAAAAGCCTTGACTGTCATGACAAACGAAGAACTTGTAAAGCAAGTAGAATTTAACAAATACCAGTTGGTATGAAAACATCTTTACGTGTCGTTTTTATGGGAACACCAGCGTTTGCGGTTGCGGGATTGCGAAGCATTATAGAAAGCAAGCATGAAGTCGTAGCAGTTGTCACTGCTCCAGACAAACCTGCTGGACGAGGCAAAAAAAATCGTTTTTCAGATGTTAAAAAGGAAGCTATTGCGCATGATATTCCACTATTACAACCTCATAAATTAAATAATACAAAAACTATTGAGCAACTAAAGTTTTTTGAGGCAGATGTATTTGTTGTTATTGCTTTCCGGATGTTACCAAAAGCCATATGGGCAATTCCTTCACTAGGAACTTTTAATCTTCATGCATCTTTATTACCACAATATCGGGGTGCGGCACCTATACATTGGGCAGTAATTAATGGTGAAAAGGAAACGGGTTTGACCACATTTTTAATTGACGAAAAAATTGATACTGGAGCCATTTTGCTACAAGAAAAAATGCAAATTCATCCAACAGAAACCATGGGTGAACTAAGCGTCAGAATGCAAGAATCATCAGGAAAAATTGTAGTAGACACCTTAAATCTATTGCTCAAAGGAACATACGATCCCAAGCCCCAACAACAGCAAGAAAAACTACACCCTGCGCCAAAACTTAATAAGGAAAACACACGAATTGATTGGAATAGAAAAGGTAATGAGATTGTAAATTTTATTCAAGGGTTAAATCCATTTCCAACTGCCTGGAGTATGCTTGAGCTTCCTGATAAAAAGCTTTATGTAAAGCTAAAACGTGCACATTTTACTGAAAGTACTTCTTCCAATTCGGTGGGAACTATTTCCATTGAGAACAAACAACTTAGCGTTACCGTTGCCGATGGTAAAGTAATCGTTGAAGAACTTCAACTTCCAAACAAGAAAAGTATGAAAACCGATGCACTACTTAATGGATTTCGTTTTCCCGAAAAAAGTCGATTTGTATGATGGTTGGAAAATTACTTGTTGCACACCCCTCCATTCTTGGTGACCAATCGTTTAGCAGGAGTATCGTTATCGTTGCCGAACATAATGAAGGTGGATCATTAGGCTTTATTATAAATAAGCCTACACATTACACCCTAAATGATTTACTTCCCGAAATGGGATTTGACGCACCTATTTTTCAAGGTGGCCCCGTTGATCAAGACCGCTTGTTTTACATTCATACCAAAAAAGATATTCCGCAAGCTGAACCTTTAGGAAGTGGACTTTATTGGGGTGGTGTACTTGAGAATATTAAACAAGCTATTCATTCTAAAGAACTTTTATTAAGTCAGATAAAATTTATACTTGGATACGCGGGTTGGGAAAAAGGACAACTTTCAAGGGAGACAAGAGAAAAATCTTGGGTAATTGTTAAAAACACCTATCCGGTTTTACAAAGTGGAGAAGACTTATGGGGAACTATTTTACGTAATCTAGGGGGTGAACTCGCCTACTATGCTGCCGCACCTAGCCACCCGGGATTGAACTAGTCGTATCATTCAATACACGCTGCAATTGTAAACCAACAGTGTTTTGATAGTCAGTTCTTCGGTAAGAAGAAATAGGCTGAATGCCTGTAACCGCGTTGGTCATAAAAATTTCTTGAACCTGCTGTAAATCGAAAGGCGATATTTTTTCTTCAACACAAGAAATGTCAATCTTTTTTGCAAAACGCATGACTTGCTTTCTCATGATGCCATCTAAACATCCTGATGATAGCGGCGGTGTACGAAGCACACCATGTTCTACTACAAAAATATTTCCATTCAAAAATTCGACTACTTCTTTGTCGTCGTTGACTAAAATTCCATTGTCGAAACCTTGTTCATGCATAAAAATACTTCCAATTACTTGCAATGCTTTGTTGTTGGTTTTTAGGTTTGAGAGCATGCTTTTTTGCACGTAATAATCTTTAAACAATTCAACTCGATACTCTTTTGTAGAGGAATATAATTCATTCTCGAGTGGTTTTACTTCAATTACATAACCTACTTCTTGACTCGAGGGTAAATAAACACCTCCGTCATTTCGATAAACACTGAGTCGAATCCGCCATGAATTTGACGTATTTGACTGGGCTTGAATCACCCGCAAGCATTCCTGTTCTAAAAATTCAGGTGTAAAGCTCATTGGGATTTCCATGCGTAACACACGCATGGCAGCCATAAGCCTGAAGTAATGATCTTCCCAAAAATGTATGTGTCCTTGCCCATATCGAATGGTTTCAAACACAGCATCTCCATATAAAAAACCTCGATTGTGTACAGAAAAAAGTGGCGTTTGAGTTGCCTGTAGTGCGCCGTTATGGTTTATCATAGGATTATGCCGAACCTAAAACTTTTTTTAAATCACCTATTTGGCTTTCCCAAAGCATTTTAGTTTCTTCTAACTCGTCTTCATCTGAAAAATCAGTAACCACTATAGAAACATCTTTGGTGATTTCGTCAACAACAATACGCATTTCAAAATAGCAATCGTCTTGATCTTCTTCACCATTAAGCCAACGAAACCGCACAAACTCATTAGGTTTTTTACGTAATAAAAGTGCTTCTTCCTCCGAATCATCCCAATAAAAAGAATATTTTTCGGTTCTGGCATTTACATTATCGGCAAACCATTCTGAAAGTCCAGATGGTGTATGCATGTACTGGTATAGTAACTGAGGTGAGGCCTGAATAACAAATTCAAGTTCAAATTTTGTTTTGGACATATCAAATAAAAAGTCCAATATATAGATTAAAACCGACCTTTGAAAGAAAAGGCAAAAAAACAGGGTTACAATGGAAAAACAAATTGTTATATTTGCGCCGCTTTGGCGAGGTAGCTCAGCCGGTTAGAGCGTCGGATTCATAACCCGGAGGTCGGGAGTTCAAGTCTCCCTCTCGCTACAAATACAACCCTTCTTCACGAATATTTTGTGAATGAAGGGTTTTCTATTTGCAAAAACAATTCTATGCGATCAATAGCTTGTATAAGCGAATTAAATTCACCTTCTTTTCACATATTGTAAACGCCACCATTAATATCTAAAGTTGCACCCGTTATAAATCCGTCATACTCTGATGCGAGATACAATACAGCCCTAGCGACATCGTCGGTATTTCCAGCTCGTTGAATGGGAATCCCATCAATAGTTTTTTCTGCCGAAGCTTTGGTCGTGTGTGTATCATGAAATGCGGTACCTAAAATTAATCCTGGAGCTACCGCATTTACACGAACACCATTATCGCCAAGCTCGGATGCCAATGCCCTTGTAAAGGTGAGGACTGCTCCTTTGCTCGTTGAATATGCTAAAGATCCCGCATGACCCCCTTTGCGCCCAGCAAGAGAGGCAAGATTTACAATACTACTATTGGTGTTTTTTGTTAAAAAAGGAGTTGCAGCACGCGTAACAAACATCATGGAGGTAAGATTAATATCCATTACCTTATTCCAAAAAGCTGTTTGCATGTCTTTGAGTTCGTTTCTTGCAACCAAAGAACCTGCATTGTTAATTAGGATATCTAATCCTCCAAGTGCTTCAGATGCTTTGTGAACAGTTGACATAGCTTGATCCTCTTTAGTTAAATCGCCATGTATGACAATAGCTTTTTGACCTTTATGAATGGCATAGTCTTTCAATTTAGTTGCGTTTTCTGAACTTGAATGGTAATGAATACCAACATTTGCTCCGCAATCAATAAAGTGTTTTGTTATCGCAGCTCCTATTCCTTGAGCGCCTGCAGTAATGAGTACATTCTTGTTTGTCAGTTTTTCGTGTATCATGATGTATTATTTATTGCAACTTAGAAACTGGTTTATAAGCTATTTGAAAATTAAAAATATTGAAGGATGGCTACAATACCATTAAAGGATATAATTAAAGAAAATAATAATGCGGCATAAAGACAGGAATAAACCGCAATACTTGTTTTAAAAGACTTCATGACATTCTTATTCTTTAATAATAAGATTATGCCAAAAATTACCACAGGTAACACAAACACATTAAATACTTGAGACAATATTTGTATTTGAATTGGATTTGCGTTGAAAGCAGGGCCAATTAAAGCTACCAAGCAAGCCAATCCAGTTATGATTTTAAACTGTTTGGAGGACGTGTCTAGGGTTCCCGATTGGAAATCTGCCAATAATAAGGGCGAAATAAGTAAGCAAGGGAATATGGAAGACAAGCCCGCACTCAAAGCACCAAAAAAGAAAATACTAACAGCCCACTTCCCAGCTATGGGTTCAAGGGTGTTTGCCATATCTAATACTTTTGAAACCGTTTTACCATCATAAAAAAGTGCCCCACAGGCTACAGCCATAATGGTAGCGCTGATTATGAAAATTAGAGTAGCTGCTACTATGGAATCCTTTTTTTGCTGCTTCAAATGAGAAATATTCCACTTTTTACCTTTTACAAAAAGAGGGCGAGACAAAAAGGTTGCTGCTGCCATGGTAGTTCCTACAAAAGCAGCTACCAACATTTTTCCACCCGGAACATTAGGTATAGTTGGAATAAGTCCTTTTACAATATCTGATGTTAACGGCTGGACAATCAAAATAGATAACACAAAAGAAATTCCCATCAAACTCACAAAAACAATTAAAAGTTTTTCAAAAAAAGAATAATTTCCTTTTAACATAATAAAATAGAATAATGCTATTATACAGAAAGCTGTAATTAAAACTACTTCATATTTATGAGCAGTTAATCCCTCAAAGTTGACGGATAAGATCTCAAAAATGATATTCGAAGAGATTCCCAAAATACCCATTAATGAATTCCATTGTCCGAAGGTAATTCCTACAATCACAAGAATGGCTAATACTTTTCCGTATTTCAAATGTTTTCGGAAACCATATAGTGCAGTACTATTGGTAACCAAAGCATAATTCCCGTAGGCATACATAAGTACACCCGTAAATAAACAACTCAACAAAAGTACCCATAGCAGTTGCATTCCGTATTCACTACCTGCAACAATCATAGAGGTGACACTACCCGTTCCTATTGTATATCCAATAGCAAAAAAACCAGGTCCAAAACCTACAATTGCAGTTAAAATCTTTTTTAGAAGTGGTGTTTTTGATTTAAGAATATTCATTTTTTCAACATTTAGTTAGGAAGTCCAGTCAACATGGAAAAATCTACCAGAATCATCATTTTTTTTCTGGAATTTGTGTGCGCCAAAAAAATCACGTTGTGCCTGAATTATACTAGCAGATGAATTGACTTTGGAAAAACTGTTTACAAAGGATATAGATTCTGTAAGTGCAGGAATGGCCAGTTCATGTAAAACTCCTTCCGAAACAACTTTTTTGACAAATGGTTTTAACGCTTTTAAAATTAAAAATGATAAAACTTCGCCTGTGATTAG
>JAYPBW010000047.1:9521-10023 GCA_038124405.1 Flavobacteriaceae bacterium
ATTGTTTTTAACTCTTTTAAATCTTCTAGGTTTTTTTCATGATAAATCAATTCATCTTTATATTTAAAAACATATACAAGCGACTCCATGTAGTCGGATCTAATAATGCAACCGGCAGTCCATACACGAGCAATTTCACTTAGGTTAAGACTCCACAAATAGCTGTTGGAAGCTTCTTTTAACAACCTAAAACCTTGATAATGATTGATAATACTTGCAAATTGGTAGGCCATAAAAATATCTGTTTCACTAATTTTTGGTTTCACGATTTTAGACGAAGCAAGATTTGAATTTGTTAGGATTCTTTCGTTTTTAAAAAAAGAAATAAAACGAGCACATAAAGAAGTCGTTATCATTGTACTTGGCATACCAAGTTTTGCTGCTGATATTGCTGCCCAGCTACCGGTTCCTTTGTTTCCAGCTTTGTCTAATATGTTATGAATCAACCAACCTTCATCATCCTTTTTTTTCAAAATAGATGATGTGATTTCTAGTAAATAAC
>JAYPBW010000048.1:0-9875 GCA_038124405.1 Flavobacteriaceae bacterium
AGGTAGAATCATGAACGAAGAGCAAGAACTTACTTCAAACGATCAATTGATACGTGTTACGGGCATGTACAAAGATTGGTTTCTAGACTATGCTTCTTATGTGATTTTGGAGCGTGCTGTTCCCGCAATTGAAGATGGTTTTAAACCTGTTCAGCGTCGTATTTTGCATTCCATGAAAGATTTGGACGATGGGCGTTACAACAAAGTGGCCAATATTGTGGGGCACACCATGCAGTATCATCCTCACGGCGATGCCTCCATTTCCGATGCCATGGTGCAGATTGGGCAAAAAGACTTGCTTATTGACATGCAAGGAAACTGGGGAAATATCCTGACCGGAGATTCTGCCGCGGCATCTCGATATATAGAAGCACGACTTTCTAAATTTGCCTTAGATGTGGTGTATAGTCCTAAAGTAACGCAATGGCAACTTTCATATGACGGTCGTAAAAAGGAACCTATACACTTGCCTGTAAAGTTTCCTATGCTTTTAGCGCAAGGAGGCGAGGGAATTGCCGTAGGATTGTCAACTAAAATTCTACCACACAATTTTAACGAACTTATAGATGCTTCTATAAAACACCTTCAAGGAAAAAGATTTACAATTCTACCCGATTTTCCAACAGGTGGCGTTATGGATGCCGACAATTACAATGACGGCCTAAGGGGTGGAAAAATTAGAGTTAGATCACGTATTACGCAAGAAAACAAACAAACCTTGGTTGTTAATGAAATTCCCTTTTCTACCACTACTTCTACGCTGATAGACTCCATTCTAAAAGCCAACGACAAGGGTAAAATCAAAATCAAAAAAATTGAGGACAATACTGCTGCCAATGTAGAAATCAAAATTCATCTTCCCAATGGAGTATCACCAGATAAAACCATTGATGCGCTGTTTGCTTTCACGGCTTGCGAAACTTCCATTTCGCCTTTGGGCTGTGTAATTGAAAACAACAAGCCCAATTTTATTGGAGTTTCTGAAATGCTGCGGCGTTCTACCGACCATACGTTAGACTTACTTCGCGCTGAATTAGAAGTAAAAAAAGAGGAGCTTGAAGAACAATGGCACTTTGCATCTTTAGAGCGAATATTTATAGAAAATAGAATTTACCGCGATATTGAGGAAGTAGAAACCTGGGAAGGGGTGCTGCAAGCCATTCATGCCGGTTTAGCACCTCATATTGTTCACTTAAAACGAGCAATAACCGACGATGATGTGGTGCGCCTTACAGAAATTCGCATTAAACGTATTTCCAAATTTGATTTAGACAAAGCCCAACAAAAAATAGAAGCCTTGGAAGCTGAACTCGACCAAGTAGCCTATGATTTGGCGCATATTGTGGAGTTTGCCGTCGACTACTTTAAACGCCTAAAAAAGACGTATGGAGAAGGAAAAGAGCGCAAAACAGAACTGTCTGTATTTGCAGATGTGGATGCCCGAAAAGTGGTCATTCGAAACACCAAGCTGTATGTGAACAGAGAAGAAGGTTTTGTTGGAACTTCCTTACGCAGAGAAGAGTATGTCACAGATTGTGCCGACATAGATGATGTCATTGTGTTTACTGCCGATGGAAAAATGATAGTAACCAAAGTGGAAAGCAAAACTTTCGTTGGAAAAAATATCATTCACGTAGCCGTATTTAAAAAGAAGGATAAACGCACCATTTACAATATGATTTATCAAGATGGGCGAGGGGGCACTTCCTACATCAAACGCTTTGCAGTAACGGGTATTACTCGAGATAAACACTACGATTTAACCAATGGAAGTCCGCAATCGAAGGTGCATTATTTTTCGGCTAACCCAAATGGAGAAGCGGAGATTGTAACCATTCACTTGCGCCAAAGCGGGTCTATTAAAAAACTTAAGTGGGATTTGGATTTTGCCGATTTGGTAGTTAAAGGTAGAGGTGTGCGTGGAAATACGGTATCTAAATACGCCATTAAGCGCGTTGACCTTAAGGAAGAAGGTGTTTCCACCTTAAAGCCACGTAAAATTTGGTTTGATGAAACCGTACAACGACTAAACACAGATGAACGTGGACGCCTTTTGGGTGCGTTTAAGGGCGAAGATCGTATTTTGATTGTTGCCAATTCGGGTAAGGTGAAAACGCAAATTCCAGATATCAGTATGCATTTCCCTCCCGATATGCTAGTGCTTGAAAAGTGGGAACCTAAAAAGCCCCTCTCTGCGATATATTTTGATGGTAGTAAAGACCGATATTTCGGTAAACGTTTTTTAATTGAATCGCCAGATAAAGAAGAAATATTCTTAAAAGAAGGCTCAAAAATTCAGTTAGAATGGTTTTCTACCGATTGGCGACCCGTATGTACGCTTCAGTTTGTAAAACCAAGAGGAGCAGAGGCGAAACTACCACAGGAAATATCATTTGAAGACTTTATAGCTCCAAAAGGGATTAAGGCGATGGGAAATCAATTAACTACTGAAAAACTCAAAAGTATTGATTCTAATGAACCGCTTCCCTACGAAATAGAACCTGAAGTGAATGCCGAAGACATAGAAACAAATGCGGAAGAAGTTACTCCGTCTAGTAATGAACAACCACAAGCTGTTAACCCACCCAAAACTGAGGAATCGTCTATTCAAGATAGTGGTGAAGAAGGTCAAATCACCTTAGACCTTTAAGAAGTAGACTTTTTCTTTTTTCGAAAACGCATATTCAAGAATTCCACCAATAGTGAAAAGGCGATGGCAAAATACAAATAGCCTTTAGGAATGGCTCCAACACTAGTGCCCAATACTTCTAAGTGAGACAGATGTGCGCCTTCTGCAATGAGCATAAATCCTATAAGAATTAGAAATGATAGAGCCAGAATTTGCAAGGAAGGATGTTTGTGAACAAATCGAGTTACCGGATGTGCAAACCACATCATGGCAGCAATTGAAATCACCACGGCGATAATCATAATCCATAGCGCCCCTTCAATGCCATTTGTCATTCCAACTGCAGTAAGAATGGAATCAACAGAGAACACCACATCAATCAGAATGATTTGAAGTAGTATTTTTCCCATAGTATTTGCAGCGTTTTTGCCTGCTTTCTCCTTTTTTTCTCCAGCGTGATCAATTTTTTCATGAATTTCTTTGGTGCTTTTGTAAAGCAGAAAAAGTCCGCCTGCAAACAATATCAGCGATTGCCCATTTACATTAGCGTGCATCACGGCATTGGAAATCTCAAATAAGGAGGATTGCATAGCAACAAGCCACGAAATAGCAAACAGCAATACAATGCGTAAAACTAACGCTAGGATTAACCCTATATTCGTAGCACCCTTACGTTTTTCTTGGGGGAGTTTTCCCACTACAATAGAGATAAAAACAATATTGTCTATCCCTAAAATAATTTCTAAGAATGTTAAAGTTAACAGAGAAGATATCGCCTCGGGTGTCAGAAGAAAATCCATTAATCGCTAAGTTTTGTTACAACACCGCGTTGTTTATTCCCGCTGTCACCAACCAAGTTGTATTCAAAGGTATAGGTGTTGTCCGTTGTAGTGAGAATTTTCATGTGAACTGCCTTAGAATCTTGATAAGATAGTGGCTTTAACTTCTTTACAATACACTCACAATCATTTAGCCAACGCACAGACGAACTGTCTACCCGGCTGAGATAGTAATCCACCTCAATACTGTCAGAGCGAGTAAACGTTGTGGTTAGGGTGTCACCAAGTACAATAGAGGTAAATGAAAATCTTCCTGTTTGAAATTCTTTACAATTACGTTCTGGAGCAAAACAAGATACAAGAAGTATTGAAAGGGAGGCAACAAAGGCATTTTTCATACCCCAAAAATATCACTTTTTATTGTTGTATGTGCGACAAGTACCATCGGAGTAAAAAACAGTTACACGTTCTACTTCTTTATCGGTATTTTTTGCATCAGCTACATTTGTAGGAGTAGATTCTTTTTCATGCAAATCGTTCACAGGTGATTTCATACCATGACTTGTTAATTCAGAAGGAAATAAACTAGACGCAGTTACCTGTTCGACATTTTTGCTAGACACACCCAAAAGCAGCCAGTTGCTCTCCACAGTAGGGAAGGCATGCAAAATCTTAAGTATAAAATCTAAGCTAGGCTTATTGCGTCCTGAAAGAATGTGGGAAATGGAAGAACGCTGAACACCAATCTTGTCTGCAAATGCAGCAGCACTTAGCTCATTTTCATCAATTACTGTTTTTATTCTATCAACAATAGTCATAGGTACAAATGTAAACTATTTTATAATATCAATCACTTTTCATGCTTGTTATGGGTCTATATTGTTCTTTTTAAATTAAATAATAACTTTATTTTAATGATTCAAAACACATGTTATCAGTATTTTAACTTATATTTTAAAAAATAAAATTAATTTTGTTTACAAAAGAGAATAATGAGCACGGAATTGATTACATTGGTAACTAATTAATGTTTATAATTGTAAACATTATTGGATTTACATTTGCAAACAATGAATGCTTACATATCAAATTACAATCAATTTTCAGTAAAAGAAGTATCTGGTCGATACGTACACAACGATACTATTGATCCTATACTCAATAACTATGATGCTACTGAAATTGGTTTGAGCGTTGAAAATCGACCAATATATGCTATTGATATAGGAACTGGGCCTGTGAAAGTGTTGATGTGGTCTCAGATGCACGGCAATGAATCCACTGCTACTAAGGGGCTTTTGGATATGATCTCTTATTTTGAGCTTTTTCCTTCATTATTAGAGCATTTCACTCTAAAAATCATCCCCATTCTCAATCCCGATGGTGCTGCTGCTTACACACGAGTAAATGCAAATGACATAGACCTTAATAGAGACGCTATTCAGCAAACACAACCCGAATCTAAGATTTTACTAAATGCATATAATGCTTTTAAACCTGATTTTTGCTTTAATCTTCATGATCAGCGTACTATTTTTGGTGTATTAGATCATCCTTGTATGTTGTCTTTTCTTTCTCCGGCTACAGATAGAACTAAATCTATTACTTCTGCTAGAGAGCAAGCTATGGGTGTTATAGGTCATATAAACGATGCATTACAACTATATATCCCCAATCAGGTTGGTCGGTATGACGATAGCTATAACCCCAACTGTATGGGCGATTACTTTACTGGGCATGGCACACCTACTATTTTATTTGAAGCCGGACAAACAGGAACAGACTACGCAAGAGTAGAAACACGTAAATGGTTTGGGTTTTCACTTGTAGAAGCGCTACATTGTATTGCATCAGATATGTATGTATTGGATGGATACCACAATATCCCAGAAGTTGAGAAATCTTTTGTGGATGTTTTAGTTCAGAACATCAAAATAAATGGAATCAATACAAATGTGGCATTGCAGTATGTTGAAAAACGTTCAGAAGATGAAATCCATTTTATACCTATTGTACACAGTGTAGGGGAGTTACGCTATCTAAATGCGCACAAGATTGTTGATTTGTCCACCAAAAACATTGCCCTTACAAATAGTATTTTAGTTGATTCAAATGCGATTTGGTTGGCGGAATTGTTAAATTTAACACAATATTCACATTAAAATTTCAATTTAGGCTCATAAAATTCAACGATTTTTTGTTTTCTTTGCAAAAAATTAAATTATGACTAAGTTTAAATTAGATGATATCGATCACCAAATTTTAGATATTCTGATCGATAATATGCGCACCCCATTCACTGATATTGCAAAACGCCTATTGATTTCTGCTGGTACCGTTCATGTTCGCGTTAGAAAAATGGAAGAAGCAGGCATCATAAAAGGTTCTTCTCTTGCGTTAGATTACACCAAAATGGGTTATTCATTCATTGCCTATGTTGGTATTTTTCTTGAAAAGACTCATCAAACAAAATACGTTTTAGAGCGTCTTCGTGAAATTCCTTATATCACTGTTGCACACATTACCACTGGAAAGTTCAATATTTACTGTAAACTTCGTGCAAAATCTACAGAGCATGCTAAAGAAATCATTTTTAAGATAGATGACATTGATGGTATTTTACGTACCGAAACCATGATTTCTCTTGAAGAAAGCATCAATGATAAAAAACGATTAATGCACACCATTTTTAACGATTTATAACAGTAACCTTTGAATCCAAAAACAAAATTAGAGCGCTTTGAAACGGGTGTTCTTTCAAAATTTAAGCTTTACGACAGCATATTTTCAACCTTACCGTACTCTAAAATAACGAACACTGCTACGTTGTTGCCCCTTTTTGCAACCAGTTGCGCAGAAGGGTATGAAAATGGTGAAGATCCCAAGACGATTGTTGAAGGATTCTTCTCTAGGTACTATCCCGATTATTCAAAAGAAGAACAAACGGATTTGCTTTTCCGTTTTATTCAGTTTATCGAGCGTAGGGTAGTGCTATTTGATGCGGTTGAAGACGCAGCATTTAACCGCATAAATAACATGAGTGGTATTGGTACGTTGCGTAATTTGAAGGAAGAAGCTCAATCAAAGCAAAAAACGGCTGAGCTAAAAACACTTTTACAAGAGATTAACGTTCGGCCTGTACTTACAGCACATCCTACGCAGTTTTATCCAGGTGCCGTTTTGGGGATTATTACAGATTTAGGGAAAAGCATTCAAAAAAATGATTTGCAAGAGATAAAATTACTTCTTGCACAATTGGGTCGTACACCGTTTTTTAAGAAGAAAAAGCCCACTCCGCTAGATGAGGCGCGTAGCTTAATTTGGTATTTGAGCAATGTGTTTTACCCTTCTATTGGCGAAATACAATCCTATATACAACGCCACATTTTTAGAGATGACACGCTTTCTAGCAAAACGGTTCGACTTGGTTTTTGGCCGGGCGGTGATCGCGATGGTAACCCTTTTGTAACTACTGAAATCACAAGAAAAACAGCACAATTGTTGCGAAGTAGTGTGATACGAAATTATTACCGAGATATTAGAAAACTACGAAGAAGGTTGACTTTTGCCGGAGTAGAAGAGGCGGTTTTACAAGTTGAAAAGAAACTGTACAACAGTATTTTTAAACTTGATAAAGCTCCAGAAATTTCACTCGAAGAACTCAAAGCAGATTTACAAGCTATTCTTACGCAAATTGAAGAAGAATATCACGGATTGTTTGCCAACGAACTAAAAGACTTTATTGCTAAAGTAAATGTGTTTGGCTATCATTTTGCAAGCCTCGATATCCGCCAAGATTCGAGAGTGCACCACGATGCATTTTTAACTTTGCTGGCGCATACCAACAAAACAGGTGTAACCGATGCCTCTTTTGATTACCAAAAGGCCACAGAAGACGAACGTATTGCTTTTTTGACATCTCTTCAAGGAGATGTTAAACCAGATTCTTTTGAGGATGAAACGGTACGTAAAGCTCTTGGATCTATTCGTGCGATGCGCGAGATTCAACAAACAAATGGCGAAGCAGGTTGTAACCGCTATATCATTAGTAATAATCAAACAGCCCAAAATATTTTTGAGGTTTTTGCTATGATTCGTTTAAGCGACTGGTCAACTCCATCTGCAGATGTTGTACCCTTATTTGAAACCATTCCCGATTTGAAAATTGCCGTTGAAGTAATGGATAAGGTATATTCAAATCCAGAATACCGCCAACACCTAACCAATAGAGGCGACAAACAAACCATTATGCTCGGTTTCTCTGATGGAACAAAAGATGGTGGCTATTTGATGGCAAACTGGAGTATTCTAAAAGCCAAAGAAGAATTGACTGCTATTTCAAGAAAACACGGCATTAAGGTTGCCTTTTTTGATGGTAGAGGTGGACCACCAGCTCGTGGCGGTGGAAATACACACCAGTTTTATGCATCTATGGGTTCTAGCGTAGAGGCAGATGAAATACAACTTACGGTTCAAGGACAAACGATTAGTTCTAATTTCGGAACTTTTGATTCTTGTAGGTATAATCTTGAACAACTGATTAGTTCTGGAATTTCAAACCGTTTGTTTACGGATAAAAACGAGGCACTTGACGATGAAGACAGAGCCACAATTATAGAGCTGGCAGAGACAAGCTATGAGGCCTACAAGAATTTCAAAGCGCACCCAAAGTTTTTGTCGTATTTAGAGCACATGAGTACCTTGAAGTACTATGCCAAAACGAATATTGGTTCTAGGCCGTCGAAACGCAAATCAAGTAAATCACTGGATTTTTCCGCCCTTCGTGCGATACCCTTTGTGGGCAGCTGGAGTCAGTTAAAGCAAAATGTTCCTGGATTTTTTGGAGTAGGAACGGCTTTAGAAGCGTTTGACAAAGCAGGAGAATTTGACAAAGCATTAAAATTATATGCCAACAATGCCTTTTTTAGAACGCTGATCTCAAATTCCATGATGAGCTTACAGAAGTCTTTTTTCAAGCTAACTGCTTACATGGAAAATGATGCTGAGTATGGTGCTTTTTGGAAATTAATTCACGAGGAGTACATACGATCTAAGAAGTATATTTTATTACTAACGGGCATGGAGGAGTTAATGGAAGATCAGCCTGCTGGGAAAGCATCTATTAAAACCCGAGAGGAAATTGTACAACCATTACTCACCATACAGCAATATGCGTTACTTCATATTCAACAAGGAAAAATGAATGACGCCGAGCGTGAGGTTATGGAGAAAATGGTAACAAGATCTCTTTTTGGAAATATCAACGCGAGCAGAAACTCTGCCTAACTCGCGTAAAAGTCAAACGCTTTTTTAATAAGCTCATTTGAGACCGATTGGTCCCAGATGGGCTTTCCTATTTTTTCTAGCAGTACGAAAAGTACGTTTCCGTTTTCGTTTTTCTTGTCGTGTGCAAGTAGCGCAATAATCTCTTTAATGGTTTCTGTTTCAAAAGAAACAGGCTCGTAAATGCTTCCAAAAACAGTTTTAATACGATGGGCATCCTCTAGAGGCAATTGTGATTGTATGGAGGAAATATAGCCTTCTAACTCCATTCCAATGGCTCTGGCCTCGCCATGCAGCAAGCGTTGCTTATTTGGCGCTACCATAAAGTGAGATTCAATAGCATGCCCGAGTGTATGTCCAAAGTTGAGTATTTTCCGAAGCCCTTTTTCGTACGGGTCTTCGCTAACTACTTGTGCTTTTACTCCTACAGAATGGTATATGTGAGGCAAAATAGCGTCTTTGTCTAGGAACGCACTTAAGGTGTCAAAGTAATCAGGTTCTTGAATAAGCCCGTGCTTTAACATTTCTGCATAGCCACTACGGTATTCATTTTCGGGTAGGGTATTAAGAAAGTGAGTGTCCACCAATACCATGTGGGGCTCTTCAATAACTCCCACCTGATTTTTAAGCGGTCCTAAGTCAATACCTGTTTTTCCACCTACAGAAGCGTCTACCATGGCTAATAACGACGTAGGGATGTTTATAAAGTCTATGCCGCGTTTAAAGGTACAGGCAACAAAACCTCCTAAATCGGTAACCACGCCACCGCCAAGGTTGATAAGTAAGCTCTTGCGGTCTGCTCCCAAAGCTGATAATGTTTCCCAAAGCGCTACACAAGTGTGAATGTGTTTATGCTCTTCACCTGCTTCCATGTGAAGTTGCTCAAACGCAAACGTTGTTTTTTGTTTAAAATAGGGGAGGCAATGCTGTTGGGTTTTGCTATCGGTAAGCACAAAAACTTTTGAATACGCATGGTTTTCTACATGCGTAGCAAGGGCTTCCCAACAGGATGCACCAAAAATAACATTACTATGCTTTGTTTCAATTATCATTAGCTGTTTGTTTGCCTTGTTTGCGATGACAAAAATACTGTTTTAGATGATAGTGGGTGTATTAGGCACTAATGAATAGCATGATAAATAAAAAATAGCGAAATAGGAGAGAACGCCAATATTACTAATACA
>JAYPBW010000049.1:0-1134 GCA_038124405.1 Flavobacteriaceae bacterium
CAGCAAGACCCTTCGAGAAATCGAGGGGTTTTCTTCTTTAAACCAGTTATACGTTTAGTTCGGCACTTACACGTAATTGATGCTTAAAATTACAAAAAAGTGTATGCTCTCGGCACTTTCTCGGCACTTTTTTACAACGTTAACATAGGAATTTAAGGCACAAAACTGTAAATGGGACTCGACTAACAAGTATTTGATTCTTAAAGTCAATAGAATTTCTACGTAACAAGAACGCTACTAGGAGGTATTACTGTAGTAGACTACGAGCTCATTGATAATCCCAAAGCAGTAACGAACTATGTCACCAAGTGGATTGACCGTGATTGTGAATATGATTTATTTTTAAAATTAGCTATGCTATAAAATTGTTCAGTAAATTTTTTTGACATAAAAAATATGTTCATCGTTACTAGCACTTCTGTCGTGAACTATTAAAGTGCCTTTTTTGAAATCAATATTTTCAATTCCATCAAATCTTAAGACACTACCAAACTGGGACCAATTTCCATTTACTAGCTTATAAAAAAACACCTTTTCATCGTTAGGATTTCTTTCATACCAAGCTTCACTACTAGTCCATACAACTAAATAATCACCATTTTCTTCAAGCTCTACGCCTTTTACACCCTCATTGTAATTCAACACATCTCCTTTATTAATCCACTCAGTACCATTAAATTTACTGACCCTGACGTAGTTGCCATTTTCTCCAGGACCTTTACTTGCTCCGATAGCTATAGTTTTTCCGTCTGAAGAAATATCCGCACCATAACTTGAAGCTCCAAAACGACCAGATTCAAATTCACCATTTATTGTATTCCCTAATACTGACCAAGTATTTCCAGTCTTTTGTACTACATAAGCTTTTCCAGCAAAAGGTATAATACTACCATTACTTTCACCATCCGAATCACCCATACCAAATAAAACAAAATTTCCATCATTGCTCATTGAAAGAAACCTTCCTTCAGAGGTTCCTAGCCACTCTGAACTATATTCATATTGACCATTTATAAGAGAAAATTCTGTAAATGAGTCTTGGGATGTTAACAATAATAATTTATCTCCAACTGAATTAATAAGGCACTTGCCCCAATCATTAGTGTTCGTAGATATCTCTTGTATTTCTGTAAA
>JAYPBW010000049.1:1144-1550 GCA_038124405.1 Flavobacteriaceae bacterium
TATCAGACCTGTAAAAAACGACAATTTTACTACCATCTTCATTTATATATTGAAGGCCAGTTGTATTCCAGCCATAAAATGTTTCATTATTGCTGGATGGCAAAAATTGAAAAAATTCATCCCCATGTGATTGAATTAATTTTCTGAGATTTATTGAATCAAAATGATAAAGTTCTAATACACCGCGATTATCAGTACCTGATGATGAAATATCATAAAAAGGGTCACTTGTATATATTATTGTACCATCATATGACAATACTGGTTTACTAGAATAATTCAGAGTTGGAATATAAAATTCATTTATATAGTTGCTGCTTGAAAATGCTGTATTATTGAAAGTATCTGAGCCATCTTGTCCAGGTTCACCCTGCGGACCTACTAAAGAGTCAATAAAATCCTGTTC
>JAYPBW010000049.1:1560-3720 GCA_038124405.1 Flavobacteriaceae bacterium
ATGTCATAAGCAGATTTCCCTTCTGTCCCTTCGCCAGGGCTACCATCAGCCCCTTTTAGTGATTCTAGGAACTCTTGCTCTGTTCCAGTGTTTCCTGCATCAAGCCAAACTTGATATGCTGAGTCTCCATCCGCTCCAGGGTCTCCTGGAGTCCCATCAGCCCCTTTTAATGCATCTAAAAAGTCTTGTTCAGTCCCTGTGTTTCCTTCGTCTAGCCATACTTGATAGGCTGAGTCTCCATCTGCTCCTGGGTCACCTGGGTCGCCTTTAGGTCCTGGAACGTTTGAAGATGGGCTATAGAGTGCAAATGGCACTGAGGTTAGCTGTTGATTGCTAAGCTCTGTAAAGCTCGTACAAGCCCCTGTAATGTCTAAGTCTACCTTAAGGGATTTTGACTCAGCAGACCAAGCCACAGCGTCCCAAGAGATGGCTCCTATGGGTGTTCCTGTTCCTATCACAAGGTTTACCATACCATAGGCATCTGTGGTTACTGATTGTGACTCGGAGTATTCGTAATTCCCAGAGCTATTGATAATATGAAACTGCAAACAGATATCTGTGTTTTTAAGGGGAGAATGGTCATTGTCCTGTCCTGGAAGCTGCTCAACGTTAGGATTAATGATTAGCGCTTGGTAGGATATTCCGTTTCTGTCTTGACCAAAAGAAAGCGCTGATAATAGGAATGTAAAAAGTAATAATCTCATCTTACTGTATGTTTAGTTTTATTCCCAATTGGTGGGTGTTAAACGAAAGTTTTTCTGTAGCTCCGCCTGTTATATTTAGACCAATCTGGAAGTTATAGCCAAGTTCTAGTAGAACACTATTGGTTGATACAACCTGATAGTTCAGTCCAAATCTTGGGCTTGCCCAAAGGCCTTTAAATTCATCATATTCCGATAGCTTATAGCTATTCTCACCAAGCACTTGTTTTCCGCTAACCATAGTAGAGAACTCAAAGGCTGCACTAAAGCCAAAGGTTTCGTCTCCATTGAAATACCTGTTCCACTGCGCAAAGGCTCCTAGGTGCGTTACTTTCCAGTCATAAAGGTCAAAACCGTTACCTCCTGTGGCATTTAATTGATTTAAGCTAATCCCATAAGAAAAGCTGCTTCTATAACCAATAGAGCCTAATCCTGCTCGTACATACACGCCAGTTCCTGGTTCTATGTTATCGTTTGAATTACCATCATTATCAGAATAAGCATAGCTTGTAAAGTTCATTCCTGTTTCAAAGAACACGTCTTGCGCTGATAGACTAGTAGCTATGAGCATAAAACCAAATAGGATATATTTTTTCATTACTGTTTAATGAGTTTAGCGTTAAACATTTTTTTATCTGCTAGTATAGTAATCAAATAGGTTTGAATACTAAGCCTTGGCGTGTCTACCACCACCTGAGATGCGTTACTAAAGTCTTTTGTGTATACAAGCTGCCCAGCAGCGTTTTGTATAATCACCTGAATATCGTTGTATTTCTTGTCTAGGGTAGCTGTAAACTGCTCTACAAAAGGATTGGGGTAGATAGCGACAGTGAGGTCAGTTGTTATGGTTTCTACAGCATAAGCTACTTTAGTGGGGTTTACAAAGCCCTGAGAGACTGTAGCTCCAGTGGTTTTAATGTTTCCGATAACTGAGGACTGCCCTATGGAATATATCCCCTTTTGAGAGGTTCCTCCACCTGCACTCACCGCCTGATGGTGCAGTTGAGCGAAGCAAAAAAAAGGTGCTAGGATTAGCAGATACTTCATGTTCAAATATAAATAAATTCACTTTGTTTAGCTGGTGAGATGTTATTGTTATATTTTGCTAAAAATTCATCAAATGAAAAAATCAATTCTGATACTACTAATCGCTGGAATGTTCATGCCAAAACAGGCTACTGCTCAAAACAATGATGGGGTTGCCGCTGCTGCAGCTGGACTTTTAGCCATTGGAGGAGCGATTGCTGCCATTGAGCAGATTAAAGAAAACCTAGAGCAAGTGGCAGTAGAGCAAGTACTTACTGCATACCCATATCTTGTAAATTTTGAATTAAAAACAGGTTCATTAAAGGGAACAAAACTTAAAGACTTATCATCAGTAGGTGTAATTACTTTTGAAATTACAGATAGAAACTCAGGGGAAAAATATGTTTTGTTTGCATTTACGAGTCACGGATGG
>JAYPBW010000049.1:3730-9857 GCA_038124405.1 Flavobacteriaceae bacterium
TTTTTCTAAATTACTGTGGAAAAATTTTACAGCAGATGAATGGAACAAGCTCATGCAGAATTATATTCAAACCGCTAGTGGAGTAGAGCTAACTGTGGATGAAGTGGCACAAAGTAAGATTGTGAACACAGGTGTCAAACAAGGCTCTAAGTTCATATTGAAATTTGATAAAATTGGAGGAGATGTTTACCTGACTTCAGACTATTCAGATGAGTTTAAAATTGTATTTAATGAGCGTTCCATGGGGTTATACCTAAAGGCTACACGTGATTTAATACAAGTAAGACGTAAGGCTATAATCAAAGCTCACGAACATTTGAACGAGGATTAAAGCCAAAACTAGTGGTGATATTAATACGTTTTCTCTAGACGGAGTCTTTCCAAGACTAGGACTTTCTATAGGATATGCTTTTTAATATTTAAAGAACTTACAATAAAAAACCCCTCGATAGATCGAGGGGTTTTTTAGTATTTTTCGGATTATAGTTGGTGATATACTTCCTCAAAAGGAACACGACATCTTTCACCCCATATACCTTTGTTTCCATCTCTTATTCCACACGCAACCGCCATATTTATTTCTGCTCCACGAGGTAAGTTCAACACGTTCTTCATGACCTTACTGTCAAATCCTTCAATTGGGCAGGTGTCATACCCTTCATTGGCCATGGCAATCATAAATGTTTGAGCCGCTAAGGCAGTAGATTTATGAACCACCACCCGAATATCACTTTCTGAAACTTGCCTTGTAATGGTGCGAAATAAGCCAATAATTTGCGTGATGATGACTCTTATTAGCCCTACAAGCCTTAAAAAACGCGCATATAAAAAGGGCATAATTTTCCCATAATATACCTCGCGGTCTTTGATTCGTTTGGCTTGCCGATCCGTTGAGCTGTTTCTCGCTATGTTGCCTCGTTCAAACTCTAAGACAAATTCAGCTCGTTTTTTATATAAGTCTTGCCTTGTGACGAACACCACAATTTGACTGGCCGTAGTTGCAGCAGATTGGTTTAGACACGCATAAGACACTTGTTTTAATACTTCTGGATTGGTAACATGATAAAATTCCCATAGTTGCATATTAGAACTATTAGGCGCTAAGGTGGATAGCTCCAAAAACGACTTAACTTTTTCTGTATTTAATGGTTTTTTGTTGTCAAAAACACGAACCGAACGCCGGTAATTCAACACTTCACTTAAATTCATATGACTTTTTATATCGAAGTTGCAATCTATAAAATTAATACCTCTAAACAGTCAACTACGTCATTTATCTTTAGGTGTTACTCATGTTATGGTGACATTAGTATTTTTCTTTTTTCGTAGATTTAAACTTTCTACTAAGCCCACTAAAAAAACATGAAGTATATCATTACAGCTTTTTTCTTTTTGGCAACCATGTGTGATAGTAACGACACGGAATTGTGCGAAGCAGTTATACCCAATCCAAATGTGGTTTGTTACGAAATTTACGATCCCGTTTGTGGATGCAATAATGTGACCTACGCCAACACTTGCTATGCTGAAGCAAGCAAGGTGCCTAGTTGGACCAAAGGTGCGTGCGAAACGAATTTACCTTAGCTTACTAATTAATTTACTTTAGATGTTTCTCTAGCCATTGATCTTGTTCCCAAATAAGGTGAAAGATGCTTTCTTTGGCTCTGTATCCATGACTTTCTTTTGGTAACATAACCAATCTTACAGTTGCACCTAATCCTTTTAATGCATTAAAGTATCTTGTACTTTGCAGAGGATAGGTTCCAGAGTTATTGTCTGCTTCGCCATGCACCAAAAGCAAAGGGGTTTTCATTTTATCGGCATGCATAAACGGTGACATAGTGTAATAAACATCGGGTGCTTCCCAATAACTTCTTTCTTCTCGCTGAAATCCAAAAGGAGTTAGAGTGCGATTATAAGCACCGCTTCTTGCAATTCCAGCTGCAAAAAGATTGCTATGCGAAAGTAAATTGGCAACCATAAAAGCACCATAACTGTGCCCTCCAACAGCTACTTTGGTTCGGTCTATGAAACCAAGCTTATCCACGGCATCAATGGCGGCTTCGGCATTTGCAACAAGTTGTGAACGAAAAGTATCGTTAGGCTCTTTGTCATTTTCCCCTATGATCGGAAAAGCGGCTCTTTCTAAAACAACATAACCTTTTGCTACCCAATACACAGGCGATCCCCAACTGAGAAATGTAAATTCATTTGGATTTTGAGTGATTTGCGCAGCACTTTTGGTGTCTTTGTACTCTCTTGGGTACGCCCATAAAATCATGGGCAAATCTTTAGCGGTTTCAGTAGTGTATCCAACAGGAAGATAGAGCGTTCCAGAAAGATCTAGGCCATCTTTACGCTTATATGTTATTACTTCTTTGTGAACATTTTGTAGTAGTTTATATGGATTAGAAAAGCGTGTTAGCTGCTGTAGGGAATTTTGCTTCAAGGAATAAAAATAATAATTGGGGTATTCATTTTTAGATTCCAATTGTATTAAGAGCTGGCGTTTTGAAATGTCAAAATCCAAAATGCGCTCTTTTTTGTTTGCATGTTCTGACTGATATATTCTTTCTTTAGACAACTTATTCACATTCAAAACATCGATGAATGGAAACTGCCCTTTGTCGGAAAATCCATCTCCAATAAGAAACAAATTGCTTTTTCTCATTGCTAAAACAGATGTTCCCAAATTGTTTTTTTCAGTTACAAAAGATCCCGGATCACTGTATTGATCTTGATAGTTTCGGTCTGAAATTATTTTTGGAGATGCATTGGCATTAGATGGATTGAAAATATAAGCTTTTGTATTTCTAGTATTCCACCAGTTATCATAAGCTATAGCAACTTGATCATTTCCCCACTGGATTCCAGAAAAACGATTTATGGTTTTTAGAATTGATTTTGGAGCTGCATTAAATGGTGCTTCCCACTCAAAAAATTCATCTCGATGTGTAGTTTCTACAGCTGGATTTCCATCATCTAAGGCAACCACATAATACAAAGTTGCGGGTTTATCACTACGCCAATTAAAACTTCTTGGTCCTTTTTGAGTTGCCATAAAACCTTTTGGAAGATCTTCAAGTAATGGTGTTTCTAAAACTGTTTTAACATGCTTGGCGTTGGTGTCGTAAATATCTGTTTTAGATGGAAATCTTCTGTAAGGTACAATGTATGAAAAAGGTCTTTCTACTGTTGTAACTTGAACATATTTTCCATTAGGCGAAAAGCCAATACTGGCATACATGGCCTTGGGTAAAAATGTTTTTTTGTTTCCCTTTAAGTCTATTTCTACTAACTCTGAATGAGCTAGTTGTTCAAAATTATGCTCGTCCGAAGAGTTTTTAAGTAAATCTTGATAAGTACGGTTTTGTGCTCTTTTTCCGTTGTTAACCGAAACTGTAGGGCCTTTTGGAATAGAAATAGAGGTGTCGATTAAATCAGTACGTTGTTCAGGAAGCATTTTCACTAACATCCTTTCACTGTCTTTGAACCAGTTGATTACATCACGCATGTTGGCATTTATATTGGCATCAGTAATTTTAGATACTTTTTTAGATGTAACATCTAACACCCAAACTTCTACGCCACTTTCGGTTGTGTTTGTCATTGCTATTTTCTTTTGATTTGGCGACCAGCTTATGTTTGTTAATCTAGGATTTTTGGGAAGCCCCATAACTTGAACAGGAGTTGATTCACCTACGACTTGAATCATTACATTGTTGTAATACGTTACCCTACTCCCAATATTCGTCTTTGGATTGATACGTAACCCAGCAAGCCTCAGTTCTTTTTCAGATAACTCTTGAATGCTTTTATAGGTGTCTCTGTAAAGAAGTACCATGACACTCTTAGCGTCGTTTAATAATACTGATGGTGCCCTTTTTGCAGTTACCAGCGGTGCTAATTCTTTTGGTGGACTTTGGTATTGCACGGCTTCCTGCGCACCTATTGAATTTGAGATTAAAATCAGGAAAATAAAAAGAAGTTGATTGTATCGCATAACAAATTACTTAATTAAATATTAATATAAATTTAATAAAATCAGTAAATTAGTGAGAATAATACGCAAAACAATTATGAAAAATTTATCCTACAGTCTGAACTTTTAATAGTTACCCGAATTGCACAGCTTCCAAGCAATTATTCTGGGTACATCAACGCTGGTTCTAAGACATCTGAACGTGTGGTTACGTTTTCTAAAAAAGGGAATGCCATTGTTATTAAGCAGGTAAGCTATTCTAATATTTCTGATAAGTTAGACCCCATTACGCAGAGTGTGAATGAGAATAACTATCCCCCAATTTTAGCCGCTTTTGAAATTAAGAACAAAGAATCGGATAGATTTCTTATAGACGTTTCTACTTATTTTATGGATGACTCCCCTGGGTTTAATATTATCCGTAGTTCGGATAAAGAAAAATATAAAATTGGAAGTGTTGAAAAAAAGCGAAGCTTTATTGAAAAAGCGAATAGCTATCCCAAAAACACTGAAATTCTTCATTCTTTGACTTTTAAGACGCAAAGACCACCTGATGGGAATAGAACAAAAACATTGAGTTTTCAAGTAAATCATTCTATCATAACACTTCCTAAAAACCCGATGCCCATTCGTTATGCAGATCCTCGCGTTGGTTGGTTTACACTCAGCAAAATTGACTACAGTTCAGAAGCACTCAAATCAGATTCTTATCAGATTGTTAGAAGATGGAGGTTGGAGCCCAAAGATAAAGAGCGTTATTTTAAGGGTGAATTAGTAGAGCCAGTAAAGCCTATTGTCTACTACCTTGATCCTGCAACGCCAATGAAATGGAGAAAATATTTTAAAATGGGTATTGAGGATTGGAACCAAGTATTTGAAAAAGCAGGATTTAAAAACGCGATTATGGCTAAAGATCCACCAACTCCTGAGGAGGATCCCGAATTTAATCCTGAAGACATAAGATATTCTACAGTTCGTTATGTGGCATCTACCACTCGAAATGCCGTAGGGCCTAGTGTATCTGACCCTAGAACTGGTGAAATATTAGAAAGTGATATTATTTGGTACCATAACCACTTAAGATCTTACCGAAATAGATACTTACTGGAAACAGGAGCAGCAAATCCTAAGGCAAGAGGCTTAGATACTCCCGAAGAGGAAATAGGAGAAATGATGCGACGCGTGATTTCTCACGAAGTAGGGCACGCCTTAGGGCTTCCTCATAATATGAAAGCAAGTAGCGCATACCCTGTAGATTCCTTACGCTCTGGAGCATTTACCCAAAAATGGGGTATCGCTACAACTATTATGGATTATGCTAGATACAATTACGTGGCGCAACCTGGAGATGGAAATATCCGTTTTATAAGACAATTAGGCCCTTATGATGATTATTCAATCGAGTGGGGATATCGATTTTTTGACAAGGAAGTAGAGCAGGAGCGCGAAATACTTCGCAAAATGGTAGATAAAAAATCATTAAATCCATTGTATATGTTTGGTGGCAGAGGAAATGACCCCAATGCACAAACTGAAAACATTGGTGACGATCCAGTGTTAGCTAGTGAATATGGATTAAAAAATCTTAAAGTTGTAGCTAAAAACTTAGTGGATTGGACCGTAAAGCCAAATGGTAGCTACGAAGATTTAGAAGAGCTACACGGAGAAATGTTGGGTGTTTACCAACGCTATGTAAATCACGTTTTAAGCATGGTTGGTGGTGTGTACAAAACTCCTCACAATAAAAATCAAGAAGGCATCACTACTTTTGTTAATGTACCCAGTGAAAAGCAAAAAGAGGCACTACTCTTTTTGGACATCCATTTGTGGACTACACAAAACTGGCTTGTGCCAAAGGCAATGGTTTCTCAATTTAAAGAAGATGGTGCCTTGGCTGAAATGCAAAGAATTCACGAACGAGCAATTGGACGTTTGTTAAGCGCTCAAAAGCTAAACAATATGATGTCTGCCCAAAACACGTTAGTTGGTAGTGGACTAACTATTGAAGAATTGCTGGCTCATTTGAACGCTTCTTTTTTCAAGAATGCTGCTGTAATTGACGTAGTTCAAAAAAATCTTCAACTTGCGTTTGTTTCTCAAATGCAATCGTTATTAAAAGATGAAAATTAGTACTCAATGGAAAAA
>JAYPBW010000050.1:0-2152 GCA_038124405.1 Flavobacteriaceae bacterium
ATGGAACAATTGATATAGTTCCCTATAGAACAAGACATTCTCCAGAATACCTATGGAATAACTCTGAGGATTTTCAATTTTTCAAATTTGATATTTCATCAAAAAAGTTTGTGTACCAAAAACACGATGGTTTAAAAAAGATTCTTGCTAATACAAACTTGTTAAATACAAACATTGGAAACCACGGTTCTTTTGAATTTGATTACATTGATTTAAATAACGATGGGAAATATGAGATGATTGAATCATCTATAAATTATAACGGAAAAAATTATATGATGATTATTGAGGGTTCTTTTGTAGAGGACAACAATCTTTCAATAACTAATATCAAACATAAATCACTTGATGTTTATCCAAACCCAACAAATAACAATTTAAACATTGATTTCAATGATTATAAATCATCAGAACTTTTTTCAATAAATGGAAAATCAGTTTTAAAATCAACATTAAAACAAATAGATATTTCTAATGAGGTAAAAGGAATTTACTTCCTTGTAATTGAAGATGTCAATGGTAGGAAATCTAAAGGAATTAAAGTAATCAAGGAATAGTTGAAAATTAATATTATTTTTTAAAGTGAAGAGTAATCCTAAGTTTTGATTGTTTTTAGCAAACACACTGCTTTTATTTTTTCAACTATTCACCAAATGTGGACAACTTTATCCGCCAATTGTGGATAAGACAAAAAGAAGATAAATATAGAGCATTGATTATCAGTTAATTAGAAATAAAAATTTAATTGGTTCGAATCCAATATGACCCACATTTTAAAGCTGGTCTAGTATGTTTTCAAGACCTACGCTTCTAGATCCTTTTACCAATATTTGGTCTGCATCAATAGGGTATTCTTGCAAATATTTTTGGAGAGCGGTAGTATTCTCAAACCAATTTGAAGACACAAAGGGCTTATAAGCTTCGCCCACCCAAAAGCACAAGTCTAAACCTAAGCTTTTTGCTAAATGGACTATGAGTTTATGCTCTTCATTTTCATGTGAACCTAACTCTGCCATAAAACCAAGCACTAGTGCTTTTTTCCCTTTTCTAGATTGAAATGCTTTTACAGCAGCCTGCATACTTGTCGGATTTGCATTATATGCATCAAGGACAATAGTTTTACCATTTCTATGTATCACCTGTGAACGATGATTTTTAGGAACATATTCCTCAATAGCCTTAATGGCACTTTTTAGCGTCACCCCAAATGCACTTCCAATACACAAAGCAGCAGCAATGTTAGATATGTTGTAGTTGCCTGCAAGATTGGTGTCGATTTCAATAGATTTATACAAAAGCTTAATTACGGGTTCTTCTTCAAGTAATATAAATTCTGAAGGATGGTAGGCAATCTTAGGACATTTCGCTGCGGCATTTGTGAGTTTTTCATCCTCTTCATTTATAAAAATAGTTTTGTTATAGATGTCTAGATACCTGTAAAGTTCTGTTTTACCAAGCAATACACCCTCTTCAGATCCAAAACCTTCGAGGTGCGCTTTTCCTAGGTTTGTAATGAGTCCATGCGTGGGGTTAGCAATTTGACACAAAAAATCAATCTCTTTTAAATGATTTGCTCCCATTTCTATGAGTGCGTGTGTGTGATTTTCTGTCAAGCGCAACAGGGTTAAAGGAACCCCAATA
This sequence comes from Flavobacteriaceae bacterium, assembly GCA_038124405.1. Taxonomy (GTDB): domain Bacteria; phylum Bacteroidota; class Bacteroidia; order Flavobacteriales; family Flavobacteriaceae; genus UBA7446. Next base: position 1,642 of record JAYPBW010000050.1, read on the forward strand.
TGGTTGTTTAAATTTCCTGTTGTAGCAAGAACATTAAACTTGGTTCCAAGTACTGCAGCAATAAGTTCTTTGGTGGTAGTTTTTCCATTACTACCCGTTAAGCCAATCACAGGAATTCCAAATTGATTTCTATGATGTTTTGCAAGGTTTTGTAAACATTTTAATACATCATCAACCAAAAAACATTTTTCATGACGTGATGCTACTTTAGGGCAATCTACAATTGCTGCTTTTGCACCTTTTTGTAGTGAATTTAATGCATAGGAATTCCCATCAAATTTGGGTCCTTTAAGTGCAAAAAAAAGCTGATTAGCGCGTAACTTTCGGCTATCGGTCTCAACTCCGGAAGAGGCTAAGAATAACGCATATACTTCTTTTAGGGAAGTCATGAAATTAGTCGCGTGGGCGTTTCTTTTTGTTACTTTCGCCTAAATACGACATGGCGCATCTAAAACCGATAAAATCTGCTGCCATAAACTCAGGTAAGTAGCGTCTTTGTGCAGGATCGAGC
>JAYPBW010000050.1:2162-9783 GCA_038124405.1 Flavobacteriaceae bacterium
TACGAACGGTCTTTCCACGAACCCCCTTTCACCACTCTAGTTTGATCGGAAATCAATGATTTGACATCGTTTTTATCGTCAATTATACTTCCTTGATCGTCAACAGCAAACTTGTACATGTTTTCAGCAGAAGGATTTGATTCGTCATCTCCATCCATATAGTTAGGATTGTACGACCTATTAAAATTTGGGCGTAATTGCGCATCAGTTGAGTCTATTTCAATCATCTCTACTTCGCCAGGTAATGCTTTCACATATAATTTATTGTTAGGCATGGTTTCGAGCTCTACGTCATCAATGATGAGCGTTTTTCCTTCTGGCCCAATAGCAGGTTTTGTGTATAAATTGCCTCTGTAATAATTCATGTCGGAAACATCATTATCAAGTAGAGGCCTGTACACATCAGCAACCCATTCGGCAACATTACCAGCCATTCCATAAAGCCCAAAATCGTTTGGTGGAAATGCTCGTACTGGAGCTGTGATATCAGCACTATCTGTAGACCAGCCTGCAATACCGCTATAATCTCCTTTCCCTTGTTTGAAATTCGCTAGTTGATCGCCTTCATTTTTTCGTTGAGCAGATCGAGTAGATTCGCCAGTCCAAGGATATTTTTTCTTACCTCTGTAGCTATTGTATTCTCTAAGCTCAGACAAGCCCAAGGCGGCATATTCCCATTCGGCTTCTGTTGGAAGGCGGTATTCTGGAAGTAATAATCCGTCTTTTTGTTTTACAAAATTCAAAGCTGTCGAGTCTGCATCTCTACTTCGTGGTTGCGCATTGCGTCCTGCTTTGTCCGCAATGGCGCCCCCATATACTTGGTTGGGTGCGCGCAAGTACGTTTGTGTGTTAAATTCTGTACCGGGAGCAATACTATCAATTTGTAGACTAACTCCTTTTTCGATAAAGCCTTCACGTTCTAAAAGACGCTCATTAACTCGTTCAGTTCTCCATTTGGCATAGTTAACAGCCTGCTGCCAAGTAACGCCAACTACAGGGTAGTCTCTGAATGCAGGATGGCGTAAGTAATTGTTAACCATGTCTTCGTTAAAACCTAGAGGGCTTCGCCATACCATAGTATCTGGAATAGCAGCCAAATAAACATTTCTGAAGTTGCCACCTGCTTTTTTGTAGACACGTTCAAGCCAATCTAAGTATTCAATATACATAAGGTTGGTTACCTCAGTCTCATCTATAAAAAAGGAGCTCACCTGTACGCGTACAGGAGCATTGTTCCAGTCACGCATAACATCGTCTTGCACCTTGCCTTTAACAAAAGTACCTCCAGGAACAAACACTAGTCCAGGGCCAGCTTCCTGTCCCTTGTAATTGGTTTTATATTGAAAACCACCACGATTTGAGTTAATTTCAAGACCTGTTCCTTGCGAAACATTTGATCTACGTTTATTAGAACTACAGCTCGAAAAAAGAGCAATTAGTAAGAGGGAAATGAATAAATTTGCGTAAGTGTTCATTTGTGAATTTCGATTCATAACATTGGTGCAATATACGAATAAATAGTCCGTGTGATTACTTACAAAACGCAGCCATATTAAAAATAGTATATTCAAATAAGAATACGAATACGATATCATTGTCGTTATCCATGTGTATGTCAGTAAAAAATATTGTTTTAACGGTTCTTTTTTTCTGTTGTTTTTCAAGCAGTATACTCGCTCAGTTAGCAGTGTCGCACCCTTTTTTAGATCCTAACATTAGTTCTTGGCATCAGTTTTCAGTTGAAGAAACAGGGGTGCAAAAAATCAACTCAAACTTTTTGAAGCAACTCGGAATCCCTGTTGAATCCATCAATCCTAAGACACTTCGTATTTTCGGTAGAGGTGGTCAAATGCTTCCGCTAGAAAATAACAGTAACATTGAAACATTGCATGAAAATCATATTTGGGTTGTTGGCGAGGAAGATGGTTCTTTTGATAAGGACGATTATATTTTGTTTATGGGCTATGCAAACGATACTTGGAGTGCAGAAAATCAAAGTTTTCGAAATAGCTATCATACCACTTCTGTCTATTACATAACCTACGGTAGTTCTGAGGGAAAACGTTTACTTATTGAAGAGGGCAGTGCTTCAATTTCATCATCTGCCATTAATAAAGGAGTTTATCAATCTATATGGGAAGAGGACAACTACAATATTGGCTCTTTAGGAAGACGGTGGTTTGGCGTTCGATTTTCCGATAAGCAAAAAGAAAGCTTCACATTTCAAACACCAAATGTTGCAACGGGTAGTTCTATCGATGTTGCTGCAAGACTGGCTGCGGCAGCTACTTCTACCACAACGTTTACACTAACTTCTAGCTCTACTTCAGTGAGCAGCATACTTCGACCTACGGTTGATACATCGGTAGCAACTGAACCCTCAAGTCGCTTTAACGCTATTTCGGGTATGCTCTCAACTACTATTGAGTCTACTCAAGAAGTTCAATTAGATCTTTCATATTCATCTTCTGGAGACTTCGGGGCGTACGGCTATTTAGATTTTATGCTTGTGCAGTACCATAGAGAATTTACAGGGACAGATAATAGTTTTATGTTTACGCTCTCCAACACCGAACCAGTACAAGAACTGGTTGTAAGTGCTGCCCAAAGTGAGACCACACTTTGGGAATTAAAAGAAAATGTAGTGCATACCGTTCCTCAAGACGAAACTTCATTTAGTGCAGAGGTTTTGGTAGATGTTGGCAGTACTTTTTATCTAGCAACAAACCACAAAACACCTGTTTACAGAAGAAGTACGAGAAAGCTTGAGCCTTCAAAAATGTTACAAAATTTACTGTCTCTTCCACCCACCACTTATCTGCTAATTACATCCGAAGAATATCGAGAATATGCCGAGCGTTTAGTTGCTCATCGCCAAGAAAATAGAGGTTTGGAAGCACATTTGGTAACTGTAGAGGAAATTTACGAGGCATTCTCAACTGGACAACAAGACGTTGCTGCCATCCGGAATTTCATCCGGTTTTTATATTTAAATCAAGGGAAAAAACTTCAATACCTCTGTTTGTTTGGCGACACGAGCTACGACTATCAAAAACGAACTCGCTCAAATGATCTAGTAGTACCTACATTCCACTCGCTCAATAGTTTTTCGTTAACAAATTCTTTTATGTCTGATGATTTTTTTGCGATGATGGACACGGGAGAAGGCCTTCTTTCTAGTACTGACAAAATGGATTTGGCTGTTGGCCGCATGGTTTTTTCAAATGAGAAACAAGCTACTGTGGCAGTAGATAAAGTTATTGAGTACGAATCGGCTGTAAATAAAGGAAGTTGGAACAATAGTTTTACGTTATTATCTGATGATGTTGATCAAGACTGGGAGTATGTTATACAAGAAGAGCTGGATAAAGTGGGAGATGCATTACTTGAAAACAAACCCTTTTTGAATATTACCAAACTTCACCTAGACGCATTCAAACAAGTGGCTTCAGCTGGAGGCGACCGATACCCTGATGCGCAACTTGCATTGGAAAATCGACTTATGCAAGGGACACTAGCAGTGAATTATTTTGGGCATGGCGGTGAAGACGGTCTTTCAGGTGAATTTATAGTGGATAAAAATTTAGCTGCTACCCTTTTTCATCCTGGTAAGTATCCCCTTTTTATAACCTCTACTTGTGAATTTACACGCTTTGATAACCATGAAAGGCAAACCGCAGGAGAGATTTTATATCAAAATCCAACCGGAGGGGCGATTGGATTAATCTCTACTACACGTCAGATTTATGTCACAAATGGAATTAATTACAATAAAATCATTTCAAAACACCTGTTTTCATTTGAAAACAGCGATTACACGAGCATAGCAGAGGCGCTACGAAAAGCAAAGAGTGAATTTACAGACGTTAATCAAAAACGTATCATTTTTTTTGTGGGCGATCCAGCAATAACACTACATATTCCGAAACCTGATATCGCTATTTCACATGTTAATGGAATTGAAATTCAAAATGCAACTGATGAAGAACTTCAATTTCGAGCATTAGACAAGGTGACCCTCAATGGAGCGATTGTCAATCCTGACGACTCTGTAGTGAATTCCTTTAATGGAACAGTGGTATTGCAGGTTTTTGATAAACAAGTTCAACACACCACACTTGGAAATGATGGACATGAAAAATTGACATTTACCTCACAGGGAAAGCAAATATTTCAAGGTCTTGCTACGGTCAGTAACGGAGTCTTCACTTCTACCTTTGTTGTTCCCAAAGATATTGACCTTGATGTTGGAAAATCACGGCTAACATGTATTGCATTTAACCAAGATAAGAGTAGTTTGGTTGGAGGCTTTTCAGATGCTTTTACCATTGGTGGGTTAAGCCCTGATAGGATTGATGACAATCAGGGTCCAGAAATTGAAATATTTTTAAATGACAGGAATTTTGTTGACGGAGATAAGGTGTTTAGTAGCCCCACATTAATTGTAGATTTAGCAGATGAAAACGGTATAAATACAGCGGGAGGAATAGGTCATGATATCACGGCTGTGTTAGATAATAACCAAATAAGTCCTTATGTGCTAAATCCGTATTACAGTGCTGCGCTTGATGATTTCTCAAAAGGAACAGTAGCATTTCCACTCCATGATTTGTCAACTGGGTTGCATTCACTTACGTTAAAGGCATGGGATACGTATAACAATCCTTCTGAAAAAACAATATCATTTTGGGTAGCGGATAATGAAAATATTCAAATAGAAAAGGTCTTTAACTCTCCTAATCCTGTTGTAAATCAAACAACATTTTATGTGCAACATAACCGTCCACGTGAGATATTAGACTCAAAATTGCATATATTTACAATCGATGGAAAACGTGTTTGGCATGAAAGCCAAGATGTATTTTCTAAAGGTTATTTACTTGATAGTCTACGTTGGGATGCAACATCGTATAATGGTCAAATAGTTAAAAAAGGAACATATATATACACGATAGAGCTTATTTCTTCGTTATCACAAACAACTGCTACCCATTCTGGTAAAATTATTATTAAATAGTATGAGAAAATTTATTATCGCACTCTTAATTTTAGGTTTAGTTCAATATACATATGCACAATCAGATTTGCGCGTGGTAACAACTGGGGTTCCCTTTTTGCAAATTGCTCCCGATGCACGTGCCGCTTCTCTTGGAGATCAGGGTGTTGCTACTTCGGCAGATGCTTTTTCAAATCATTGGAATCCAGCTAAGTTTGCCTTTGCACCCAACGAGACTGGTGCCGCTATTAGCTATACGCCGTATTTGAGCAAGCTGGTAAATGATATTTTTCTTGCGGATTTAACCTATTATCGAGCTATTAGTGATCGCTCTGCTTGGGCGGTTGGTGTTCGCTATTTTAGTTTAGGTGAAATTGTAACGGGTCAAACCCCGCAGGAAATTTTAGAGAGCCCACTTATATTACGTCCTAACGAATTTGTTTTTGATGCGTCTTATGCCCTGAAACTTAGTGACAATTTTTCCATGGCGGTTCAAGCCTCGTTTATAAATTCTGACTTAAAACTCGAGACTAGCCCCAATGACAGTACCGCTGCAAATTCGGTGGCAGTTGGAATATCAGGTTTTTATGAATCTTTTGAAGTACCATACCGTTCTTTTTCGGGTATTTGGCGCGCAGGGTTTAATCTTTCCAACATTGGACCAAAACTCAAATATGAAGATGAAGGCCAGTCGGATTTTCTCCCTACAAACCTTAGACTGGGAGGTGGTTTTGATTTTATCTTTGATTCGTATAATAAACTCGCAGTTACGCTTGAATTGAACAAACTCTTAGTGCCTTCGCCGAGTGTTTTAAATGATGACGGTAATTACGAACAACCTGACGATGTAGGCGTTTTATCTGGTATATTTAAGTCTTTTGGAGATGCTCCCGATGGTTTTGCCGAGGAATTAAAAGAATTTACTTGGGCACTGGGTGCAGAATTTAATTATGACGATTCATTTGCTCTGCGTGCAGGGTATTTTAATGAACATGAACTGAAAGGTGCTCGAAAATTCATTACGGTTGGGGCAGGATTTCGATACAATGTAATAGATATCGATTTGTCTTATTTGATTTCGGCAACCCGAGTGGTAAATCCATTAGAAAACACCCTTCGATTTTCACTTACTTTTAACTTTGGTGCGGAACGTTACTAAGGTTTGCAGTTTCGTTTTTTTACAAGACTTAGTTGCCTTATATTTTCGCCACTCTTAACAAAAAATCTCTATGAAAAAAGTGACGCGCGAAAAATAACTTTATTTGTACGAAAATATGTTGTTTTTGCGCAAGTTTGAAGATAAACTTGCTTCAGTCTATATTCAACAAAAAGTACGCGGATTTTTACACCTTTATAACGGTCAAGAAGCTATTCTAGCAGGTTCGTTGCACGCTATGGACCTCACCAAAGACCGTATGATTACGGCGTATCGTAATCACGTACAGCCTATTGGTATGGGTGTAGACCCTAAAAGGGTAATGGCAGAATTATATGGAAAATCTACGGGAACGTCTAGTGGTCTTGGTGGTTCGATGCACATTTTTTCAAAAGAACACCGTTTTCATGGAGGTCATGGAATTGTAGGTGGTCAAATACCTCTTGGAGCGGGTATGGCCTTTGGAGACAAGTACCACGGAAGTGACGCTGTTACATTGTGCTTTATGGGCGACGGAGCGGTTCGTCAGGGATCACTGCACGAAACATTAAACCTTGCCATGCTATGGAAACTTCCAGTGGTGTTTATTGTTGAAAACAATGGTTATGCCATGGGAACTTCTGTAGAACGAACAGCAAACCACACCGATATTTGGAAATTAGGACTAGGTTACGAGATGCCTTGTGGCCCTATTGATGGAATGAATCCGGTAGCCGTTGCAGAAGGTATAGATGAAGCCATTCAGCGTGCACGTCGTGGAGATGGCCCAACATTTTTAGAAGCAAAAACATACCGATACCGTGGACATTCTATGTCTGATGCACAACACTATCGTACTAAAGATGAGGTTGAAGAATACCGTAAAATAGATCCGATTACTCAGGTTAAAGACATAATTCTAAAAGAAGACTATGCATCTGAAGATGAACTAGCCGATATAGATGCTCGAGTTAAAGCAGGAGTTAAAGCGTGTGAAGAGTTTGCCGAGTCGTCTCCATTCCCAGAAAAAAATGTGATGTACGACGCTGTTTACGAACAAGAAGATTATCCATTTATTTCTCATAAATTATAATATGGCAACAATCATTAATATGCCGCGCCTCAGCGACACTATGGAAGAGGGAACTGTGGCAACATGGCTTAAGAATGTAGGTGATAAGGTCTCTGAAGGAGATATTTTAGCTGAAATTGAAACGGATAAAGCTACAATGGAATTTGAATCTTTCTATGAAGGGACACTTCTCCACATTGGTGTTCAGGCAGGAGAAACAGCCCCTGTGGATGTGTTGTTGGCAATTATTGGAGAAGAGGGAGAAGATATTTCGGCACTACTGGCAGGTGATGAACCAGCTTCTGAGGCATCAGCTGAAAACACGGAAGAAAAAGCAGCTGCACAGCCTGAAAGCGTTGACGCAGCACCTGCAGCAATCCCTGAGGGTGTTGAAATTATTAATATGCCACGTTTGAGT
>JAYPBW010000051.1:0-9509 GCA_038124405.1 Flavobacteriaceae bacterium
AGCATGTGCTTACCAACGCTGCCCTAGAGCAAATGGTAGACACTAGCGATGACTGGATTGTCAGTCGCACTGGTATCAAAGAGCGGCGAATTCTAAAACCAACTTCGCTAGGTACATCTTACATGGCTATTGCTGCTGCAAAAGAGCTATTCCAAAAAAACATCATAGATCCCACAACCATAGATTTGGTTATTGTGTGTACTGCTACCCCAGACATGCCTGTTTCATCTACGGCAGCTTATGTTGCAACCGAACTTGGTGCCGAAAATGCCTTTGGATATGATTTACAGGGTGCTTGCTCGGGCTTTTTGTACGGAATGTCCGTGGCATCTGCCCATATTTCGTCTGGCCGTTATAAAAAAGTATTGCTCATTGGCGCCGATACCATGTCTTCAATTATTGACTATACCGACCGCACAACCTGTGTAATTTTTGGTGATGGTGCCGGTGCGGTTTTGTTTGAGCCTAACAATGAAGGTCTTGGCCTGCAAGATGAAGTTCTAAGAGTTGACGGAAAAGGAAGGGAATTTCTTAAAATTGAGGCAGGTGGATCCATGATGCCCGCTTCTGAAGACACCGTTACCAAAAGAAAACACTATCTTCACCAAGAAGGAAGGCCCGTGTTTAAGTTTGCGGTTTCCAATATGACCACCGCAATAAACAAAGTTCTTAGCCAAAATAACTTAACCAAAAATGATATTGATTACGTTGTGGCACATCAAGCAAACAAACGAATTTTAGATGCAATTGCAAAAAATCTAGACTTAGATTATGACCAAATGCTTATTAATATTGAGCGCTACGGCAATACAACCGCAGCCACACTCCCTTTATTGCTTTGGGATTATGAAAATAAACTAAAAAAGAATCAAAAATTACTATTTACTGCGTTTGGCGGAGGGTTCACTTGGGGAGCCATCTACCTAACGTGGGCCTATAACAGCTAAAACAACAACCATGGAATTAAAAGAAATCCAAAACCTAATAAAATTTGTAGCCAAATCTGGAGCTAGTGAAGTAAGCCTTGAAATGGGTGATATAAAAATTAACATTAAAACAGATAAAGGAGAGGCTGCGCCTGTTGTAGCCGTTCCCCAAGCAGCGCCAGTTGTTGTGGCGCCTGTAGCAGAGCCAATAGCTGCCCCAGTAGCAGCTGCGCCAGCTGCCGTAACACCAGTAGCTGATGAAGCTGCCTCGAATGGACATACGGTACCGTCGCCTATTATTGGTACTTTTTACCGCAAACCATCTCCAGATAAACCAAATTTTGTTGAAGTAGGAGATCACGTTGCTGAAGGGGATACCCTTTGTGTAATTGAAGCGATGAAGTTATTTAACGAAATAGAAGCGGAAACGAGCGGTACAATCGTAAAGATTTTGGTTGATGATTCAACTCCTGTTGAATTTGACCAACCATTATTTGTTATTGACCCAGCTTAAAACCAAGTATATGTTTAATAAAGTTTTAATCGCCAACAGAGGCGAAATTGCGTTGCGCGTTATACGTACTTGTAAAGAAATGGGCATAAAAACAGTAGCTGTCTACTCAAAAGCTGATGCCGATAGCTTGCATGTTCGTTTTGCAGATGAAGCCGTTTGTATAGGTCCTGCACCAAGTAGCGAATCTTATCTTAAGATGGCTAATATTATTGCTGCAGCTGAAATTACCAACGCCGACGCCATTCATCCAGGCTATGGGTTTTTATCTGAAAATGCCAAGTTTTCTAAAATTTGTGAAGAGCATAAAATAAAGTTTATTGGAGCTTCTGCGCAGATGATTCAGCAAATGGGAGATAAAGCAACTGCAAAAGCTACTATGAAGGCGGCGGGCGTTCCTACCATTCCTGGATCTGAAGGAATTATCCCCTCATTCAAAGAGTGTAAAAAACTCGCTAAACAAGTAGGATATCCTGTAATGCTAAAAGCTACCGCTGGTGGCGGCGGAAAAGGGATGCGTGCCGTTTGGAGTGAAGATGAGCTAGAAAAAGCATGGGAAAGTGCACGTCAAGAATCTAAAGCTGCCTTTGGAAACGACGATATGTACATGGAAAAGCTCATTGAAGAACCACGGCATATTGAAATTCAGGTGGTTGGAGATGCTTTTGGAAAGGCGTGTCATTTGTCGGAACGTGACTGTTCTGTGCAACGTCGTCACCAAAAACTGACTGAAGAAACGCCTTCTCCATTTATGACAGAAAAACTTCGTAAAGATATGGGTGCTGCTGCGGTTAAAGCGGCAGAATATATCAAATATGAAGGCGCAGGGACAGTAGAGTTTTTAGTAGACAAGCATCGAAATTTCTACTTCATGGAAATGAATACGCGTATCCAAGTAGAGCATCCTATTACAGAGCAAGTCATTGACTTTGATTTGATTGCTGAGCAAATAAAAGTGGCTGCGGGAGTCCCCATTCAAGGAAAAAATTACTTGCCAAAACTGCACTCTATTGAATGCCGAATTAATGCCGAAGATCCGTATAATGACTTTCGCCCCTCTCCAGGAATAATTAAAACCTTGCATACCCCTGGTGGGCATGGTGTTCGTTTAGATACACACGTTTATGGTGGCTATATGATTCCACCTCATTACGACTCTATGATTGCAAAGCTGATTACAACAGCCCAAACTCGCGAAGAGGCAATAAATAAAATGAAACGTGCTTTGGACGAATTCGTGATTGAAGGAGTTAAAACAACTATTCCGTTTCACCGTCAATTGATGGATCATCCCGACTATGTGGCTGGTGATTACACCACCAAGTTTATGGAAGACTTTGAAATGGAAGAATAGTAATTTTGGGTTTAAAGTAACCCGGCATTAACCAAATATTCTGCAATTTGTACGGTATTGGTTGCTGCCCCTTTACGAAGGTTGTCTGCAACAATCCAAAGATTTAATCCATTGTCTTGGGACGTATCTTTTCTGATTCTTCCAACAAAGACGTCATCTTTCCCATGCGCTTGAAGCGGCATCGGATAGTCGTTATTTGCCAGGTCATCTTGTACTACAACACCTGGTGTTTCAGATAAAATAGCACGCACTTCGTCTAATTCCGCTGAATTCTTCAGTGTAAGATTTACGGATTCGCTATGCCCTCCAACAACAGGAATTCGAACAGCAGTTGCTGTAACGCGAATGTTCGGATCCAATATTTTATGCGTTTCATTCACTAATTTCATTTCTTCTTTAGTGTAAGCGTTGTCTAGAAAAACATCACAATGCGGTAGTGCATTTCTATGGATGGCATGTGGATATGCCATGTCGCCTTCTATTCCTTTATATTCGTTTTCTAGCTGCTGAACGGCTTTTACACCTGTACCAGTAATAGATTGATACGTAGAAACCACTACGCGCTCAATGCCATAAGCACGATGAATAGGGGCAAGTGCCATCACCATTTGAATAGTTGAACAGTTTGGGTTTGCTATAATTTTATCTTCAGCGGTAAGCGTATTGGCGTTTATTTCAGGAACGATAAGCTTATGATCTGGGTGCATGCGCCATGCAGAAGAGTTATCAATAACCGTGCATCCTACTGCTGCAAACTTGGGCGCCCACGCTAGTGAAGTGTCTCCGCCTGCAGAAAACAAAGCAACATCGGGTTTCATAGCAACGGCATCTTCAAGGCCAACAACAGTATATGTTTTGCCTTGATACGTCAGCTCTTTCCCAACAGAACGAGCCGAAGCTACAGGGATTAATTCACTTATAGGAAATTGGCGTTCTGCCAAAACCTGCAACATTACTTCGCCAACCATTCCGGTGGCACCAACAACTGCTACGCGCATATTTTAAATTTTGCTGCGAATGTACGTCATTCATCAATTAAATCAGCATTGCCAAATAGCTTTATCAAAAAAATAACACGTTGTGTTATTTGTAACAATTAGTGGATGACTTTCCGCTGAATTCGCTGAGAAAGTCCCGTAATAAGTTCGTAAGATATGGTTCCCGCTCGATTTGCTAATTCTTCGGCACTTGCGTTTGGACCCATAATGACAACCTCATCGCCTTCGGCACAGTCAATTGTAGTAACATCAACCATAATCATGTCCATACACACATTGCCGATAATGGGTGCTTTTTGGTCGTGTATCCAAACATAGCCTTTGCCATTTCCATAAATTCTACCTATACCATCAGCATGTCCTATGGGTAGGGTTGCCGTTTTGGTGGTTTCTTTCGAAATAAAAGCACGATTGTATCCCAGCGAAGCCCCTTTTTCAAGGGTGTGGATTTGTGAGATAGTCGTTTTTAACGTCAGGACGGGTTTAAGTTTCGCATCAATAGAAGAATCGTTTCCATATCCGTATAAACTTATTCCTGTACGAACCATGTCATATTGTGATTGGGGATAATGGATTACTCCCGATGTATTGAGTACGTGAAAAATAGCACTTGGGTATTTTGGTGAAAAAACATCAACCATTGATTTAAACGCTGTTAATTGAGTTTTGGTGAAATTGTTTTCTTCTAAGTCATCGGAAGCGGCTAAATGAGAGTAAACGCCTTGAAGGTTTATACGTGTTTTATTTTCTTGAACTAGTTCTAAAACAGAAATTGCGTTTTCAGGTTTAAATCCTAAGCGATTTAATCCCGTATTAAACTTGATGTGTATGGGATAATTGGTTTGATTTTCTTCTTTTACTGCAGCTAGAAAAAATTCCAAAATGCGTTGACTGTAAATAGCGGGCTCAAGATTGTTCTCTATAAGTTCCTTTAAACATGATGGTTGGGGGTGTAACACCAAAATAGGTGTTGTAATTCCAGCTTTTCTGAGGGAAACCCCTTCATGTACATAAGCAACTCCCAAATAATCGGCGCCACATGACTCAAGGCATGTTGCAACAGCCACGGCATCGCTTCCATATCCAAAGGCTTTAACAACGGCTAATAGTTTTGTGTTTGGCGCTAAGCGTTCTCGCAAAAAATGATAATTATGCCTAAGATTTGGTAAGTGAATTTCTAAAATTGTCTCGCTCATTTGCCTCAAGCCTTTTTGCTCTTTTTCGGAACTATCTCTTGCGAGTGAACCTTAATTTTTCGAACTCTTTCACTTAACATTGCTTTATAAAAGGCTGCCCTACTTAGAGGTTCATATTCACCCGTTTCACCAAGCATAACAAGGTGTTCGTTTTCGTTTTTTCTAAAACTGTGGTGTGCCAATTGACCTGTCCGAGTACAAATAGCATGTACTTTGGTTACATATTCAGCAATGGCCATTAAGTTAGGCATAGGACCAAAAGGATTCCCTTTAAAGTCCATGTCTAAGCCGGCAACAATAACGCGAATCCCTCGATTAGCTAAATCGTTGCACACAGTAACTATCTCGTCGTCAAAAAACTGAGCTTCATCAATACCTACAACTTCACAATTATCAGCAAGAAGTCGAATGTTAGCCGCTGCTGGAACAGCTGTAGACGTGATTTCATTTTCATCATGAGAAACCACTTTGTCTTGATCGTAACGACTATCAACATCGGGTTTAAAAATCTCCACTTTTTGCTTTGCAAACTTGGCACGTTTCAGCCGCCTTATGAGTTCTTCTGTTTTTCCCGAAAACATAGAGCCCGTTATGACTTCTATCCAGCCAAACGATTCATTGCTAGGTGATGTGTTTTCGAGAAACATTGCAGATGTTTTAGTAGTTTAGGGCATTTATGTGCCCGAACCATTCAAAAGTATTAAATTTAGACAGCCTAACATATGAATGAAGAAAAAAATATTATCCCCTCTGTGGAAAAACAGTTAATGAGCTTGGCACATGAGATTTTACGTGCAAGAAACCGGATAAGCCTGTCTGATATTCACGACAAAGCCGCAACCATAGTTGCGCTAACAAGCACCCAAGAATTTGAAACAGAAATAAAAACTAGTTTTGAAAACGAAACCTCCTCTTCTTTGGAAGATGTACTGCAAGAAAAAGCTGCTGAAATAGTTTTTGAAACAGTTCCGATACAATTTGCTGAGGTTCTTTTTGAAGGAAAATATGCTGATTATACGCGTGTGATGTCTATGTTAAACTCCAAAAAAACGGCTGAAGAGGCAAAAAAATTTGTGGAAGAAAACATTCAACCCGACTACGATTGGAGTGATAAACAACATGAAGTTGAAGCATTCATGGCGCATATTACACAACTTTATGTAGCCTAAATTTTACTTAAAAGAATGGAATTGAAATACACTGCTGAAAATACTATTCCATGGGGGCTTTGGCTTGTCCCAACTCCTATTGGAAACTTGGGCGATATCACCCTCAGAGCATTGGATACACTACGTAAGGTGTCTCAAATTTTAGCAGAAGACACTAGAACCACCGGAAAATTACTTAAACACTATGACATTGTCACTCCCATGACGTCATATCATATGCATAATGAACATAAATCATTGTCCAAAATTATCAATGACTTGTCTAGAGAAAGTGCTATGGCGTTGGTTTCGGATGCAGGTAGTCCTGGCATTTCAGACCCTGGTTTTTTATTGGTTCGTGCATGTGTAGAGGCTGCTATTCCTGTTCATGTACTTCCTGGAGCAACGGCACTTATTCCTGCACTAACTGTAAGCGGGCTGCCCTGTGAACGATTTGTATTTGAAGGTTTTTTGCCGCAGAAAAAAGGGCGTCAAACACGACTAAAAACATTAGCAAATGAAACGCGAACTATGGTGTTTTACGAGTCTCCACACCGCCTCGCAAAAACCTTGACACAGCTAATAGAATTTCTTGGTGAAGATCGGCGTGCAAGTGTGTCTAGAGAGCTTTCTAAAAAGTTTGAAGAGACCATTCGGGGAACATTAAAATCAATTTTAACTCATTTTTCTCAAATACCACCAAAAGGAGAGTTTGTCATTGTAGTCGAAGGAATCTAATATGCATTGGAATTTCAGGTCTAAACCTAGTCAAGAAATTGTTTCCCATTTAAAAGAATGTTTGGGGATAGACGATGTCATTGCCTCACTTTTAGCCCAACGAGGCATTAACTCTTTTGAAGAAGCAAAGTCCTTTTTTAGACCCAACATCGGGCAACTGCACGATCCCTTTCTAATGCGAGATATGGATAAAGCTGTAGCGCGGATTCAGCGCGCTATAGCTGAGAAAGAGCCTGTAATGGTGTATGGTGATTATGATGTTGACGGAACTACTTCCGTGAGTATGATTACCCACTTTTTGCACCGTCAGGGCATATTAGTAACACCATATATACCAGATCGCTACAATGAAGGTTATGGGCTTTCAAAACAAGGAATAGAAGTAGCAAAGAAAGAGCATATTTCTTGTATCATAGCATTAGATTGTGGCGTAAAAGCACTAGAGCAAGTAAATTATGCATCGTCTTTGGGTATTGACATTATTGTGTGTGACCACCATACTCCTGGCACTACTCTTCCAACAGCTTTAGCGGTTCTTGATCCCAAAAGAAAAGATTGCAGCTACCCATTCAAAGAGCTTTGCGGATGTGGTGTGGGCTTTAAGCTTATGCAGGGGATAGTACAAAAGCAAGGAAAAAGTGTAGAGGAACTTATAGACTATCTAGACTTTGTTGCGGTTGCTATTGCTGCTGATATTGTTCCTATCATTGGTGAAAATAGGGCTTTGGCTTTTTTGGGACTACAACAACTTAATGCTGATCCAAGGCCTGGTCTGAAAGCAATTTTACGTGAAAAATCCAGTTCACAAAGCATCTCAGATGTGGTATTTGGTGCAGCGCCACGTATTAATGCCGCTGGAAGAATGAAGCATGGGCTTTATGCCGTAGAGTTATTGCTTTCGTCTTCAGAGGAAGATGCAACGAATCTAGCACAGTCTATTGAAGTATTTAATACCTCACGCAGAAGTGTAGAACAAGAAATCACCAAAGAAGCTCTTGCGCAAATTGAAAATTCTAACGAAGAAGAATTTGCAACAAGTGTGGTGTTTGCACCACATTGGCATAAGGGAGTCATTGGTATTGTAGCTTCTCGGCTTATTGAAACGTATTACCGTCCAACATTAGTGTTTACTAAGTCGGGTGAAGGTGTTTTGGCAGCCTCAGCGCGTTCAGTTCGTGGGTTTGATGTATATGCTGCTATTGAGGCTTGTAAAGCACATGTTATTCAGTTTGGAGGACACAAATATGCCGCAGGAATTACGCTAAAAGAAGAATCATATCACTCTTTTAAAAATGCATTTGAGCAGTACGTAAAAAGTACTCTTGTGACCGAACATAAAGAACCTATTTTAGATGTAGATTTAGAGTTGCCATTTAACGCATTAACACCCAAACTCTTGCGCATATTAAAGCAAATGGAACCCTTTGGACCTGAAAACAGAAGCCCTGTTTTTTTTGCTAGAGGTGTAATAGATACAGGAACTGCTAAACTTGTAGGTAATGATAAAAGTCATTTAAAAGCGCGTTTTGTGCAAGGAAACAGTTCTCCAATTGATGCCATTGGCTTTGGACTTGGCAAAAAAATGGAATTGCTGAAAAGGAAAAAGCCTCTCCAAATTGCTTTTGCTTTAGATGAAAATAATTGGCAAGGAAATGTGTCGGTTCAGTTAAGAATTAAAGACATAAAACTACTATAAGCATCTTTATTATTCCCACTTATTTTCTGCAGCAGTACCGCCCCAAACTAATGTTGCCAAATACGGATTGTCAATAAATGGATTCCTATTCCCTTGAGCGCCTTCAATGACATTATTTCTATTTACTTCAAAAGCGGAAACGGGGTCTTCTGTATTCCATGCCAATAATACCTCAAGGTCGCCTACATCTGTAATGACTTCGTCATATCTAATTTTTAAGTAAAAAATCATGCGTGCCACATCTCCTTTCCATTGGTCTCCAGGATACCATCCTGAACTGGTTTTATTGTAAGTTCCCGATCCATTTACAAACGAAACATTTCCTCTGGAGGTATTAACACTTTCGTCACAAACTCTTAAATGATGAAGATCCGTTTTACTGTCCTCGTTATTAAGTTTCGACTGTGGATAAACATGTTCTGTGTTAAATGTTTGGGGAGAATAGCTATTGCTTGGAGAGGTGTATTCTTTCCAATATCTACTTTCCCCTGAATACATCAAAATCACATTATCTTGATTTGATGGATCTTCATCAGCATCGTATAAATACGTGTGGCGCTGAAAATAAGTTAATATGATCGAGTGTTTAGTAACAGTAAGGTTTTTTAATGTCGTCAAATTAGACTCAGAGTCTGAGGAGAATACCACAGAGCTGTAGTATTCCCTTAAGTTCTCTGGAATATTAAAGGTTATCGGCTCTAAAACCGTTACATTAACTGTAGCGGTAGAGCATGTCTGAGTTGGAGAATCGTCATCACAAATGGTATATGAAAATGTGTCATTTGCTGATGAATCTGTCAAAGGAGTATAGGTTACCGAACTATCGGCATTTAGTACAACACTTCCCGAACTTGAAGAGCCATCTACAGAAGTTATTTGGGCGTCGTCGGATAAGTCGTCATTGTCAAGCAAACCGTATATAGTAAGTGGAGTGTTTTGAAC
>JAYPBW010000052.1:0-7921 GCA_038124405.1 Flavobacteriaceae bacterium
CCTCTGTTTGCTCTTTGTGTTTGTAATTTGAATACAATTACTCTTTAATTGAAACGTAGCCTTGCTCCATCAATTAATTAATTACAGGTATAGTATTTTTTACCCCCATAAGTTGTTGTGCCTGTGATAATGACAGTGCGCTATTTGGCTGTACCAATTGCAAGAGTTTTTTAGCATTTTTAGAAAGTGATGGAAGTACACTTGACCATTCTTGAATCAAAATTTCAGTCTCACTTTCTAAAAGCATAACAGAGGGGATAGCTGCACGAATAACCAACCCGATTGGTGCTTGATAATACTGAGCTATCCATTCCAAAAAAGACAATTGAGGAGAAGACAATATTGGATTTTCATCAATTAAACTATCAATTTGTTTAGGCTTATAGGCTTCGGGTGCTTTTTGGTGAAGCGAAAGCACAACCGCTGTGTACATTTTGCGCTTTCCAAACGGAACAATAACGCGCATACCTGGTCGAATGAAGTCGTACTCTGCTTTGGTTACAGCATAGGTATAGGTGTCTTTCAAAGGCAACGGTAGTATTGCATCTATAAAAAAAGGCATCAGTCAGACTGTTTTAGTTTGGCAATAGATGCATTCAACTCAAATCCAAGCAACAACACAATAGCATTAAGCCAGATGTAAAGCATTAAGATTAGAATTGCACCAATGGAACCATAGAGTTGATTGTATTGAGCAAAATTATCAAGATAAACCCCAAAACCGAATGACGTTAACGCAAACAGAAATGTAGTAACCCATGCACCAGCAGAAAAAAAACTTGAAAATCCACGATGTGTGCCGAAATAGAATAAAATAGCACTCACCAAATAAGTCATACCAAAGAAGAATAACAATCGAACACCTGAACTCAGCTCAAAGCCAAAGTCGAAGATTTGGGCCACTAATAACTCAAAAAACAGGTAACCCACAATAGACACCAATAAGACTATCCCCAACAAAACACCTACCCCAACGGCATAGATATATTGTTTCACAAAGTTACGGCTTAAGCTCACATGAACAGACTCGCTAAACCCACCAAAAATAGCATTAACACCGTTTGCCATAAAAAACATTGACAACAAAAAAGTTGAAGACAACAAGCCACGGCGAGGTCTTGACTGAATGTCGTAAAGAACTTCATTTAGAAAATCCTGTGCCTCGGAAGGTGCCACAGTTAAAAAAAACGATGAAAATGTATTTTCAATATTTGCAACCGGAACAAATGGAATTAGATTAAGCACAAAAATTAAAAAAGGAAAAAGCGCCATAAAAAAACTGAATGCAATACTACTTGCGCGGGTTGTAAGGGCGCCCTTTAATATCCCAAACAAATAGAGTTTTAAAAGTTGATAGAGTGAAATAGAGCGCGCATCGCCAAAACGAATTGCCTGCAATACCTCAACACCTTTTTGCACGATTTTTTGAACCATTTTGCTAAGGTAACTATTATAGCGAATGCTTTTATTGAATTTGGAATTCCACTAATTTGGTTAAATAATTTTACCCTGATTTATGTTGCGATATTCGGGGAATATCGTAATCTTAGCAGTGTGAAAATCAAAGTGATTTGTATGGGCAAAACAAACCACAGCGCATTGCGCGAGTGGCTGCCTGAATACCAAAAACGTCTTTCGCATTACATAAAATTAGATTGGATCGAAATTCCCGATTTAAAAAACACCAAAAATCTTCGACCATCTTCTCAAAAAGATGAAGAGGGAAAACGACTTCTAAAACAACTTGACGCTTCAGACCACGTGGTACTTTTTGATGAAAAAGGCAAATCGATGACATCGAAAGAATATGCCGTATTTCTTCAAAAACAAATGAATGCAGGAACTAAGAATTTGGTTTTCCTTATTGGTGGACCTTATGGATTTTCAGAAGAACTTTATGCACGTGCACAAAACAAAATTTCACTTTCTGCCATGACATTTTCTCATCAAATGGTGCGCATATTTGTAGCTGAACAACTATATCGTGCATGTTCAATTTTAAATAACGAACCCTACCATCACGAATGAACAAACTCATTTTTGCCACACACAATCAGAACAAAGTTAATGAGGTCAAAGCAGTATTTAGCGGCTTTTCTATTTTGAGTTTAGCCGATTTACAATACGCCCAAGAAATTGATGAAACTGAAGACACATTTGTGGGAAATGCATTGCTAAAGGCGCGGCATATTTTTGAGGTTTTTAAAACCCCTGTTTTTGCAGATGACAGCGGCTTGGAAGTTGAGGCCTTAAACGGTGCACCTGGCGTATACTCGGCACGCTATGCAGGCGAAGAAAAAAACCATTCAAAAAACAACCAAAAACTATTACAAACATTAAAAAATAAACTGAATAGAGCTGCACAATTTAAAACGGTGATTGCTTATGTTGACGGAAACACAGAATTTGTTTGTGAAGGAATAGTCAAAGGGACAATTGCGCTGGAAACAAGTGGCACAGGTGGTTTTGGTTACGACCCGTTATTCATTCCTGAGGGGTATTTAAAAACTTTTGGTGTGCTGCCATCGCAACTGAAACTCAAACTAAGCCACCGTAGTAGAGCAATTGAGAAACTTCATACATATCTAAATTCCATAACATAATGTTAATTTTAAGGCAAAAGATTGCAGACCAAGAGGGAATACACGTAGTTTGTAACAAAGTATGATTAAACGATTTACACACTTATTTTTAATAACGTTCAGTTGCGCCATTGCCTATGGACAAGAAGTTATTGGTTTTGTTGAAAACTCTGCTGATCAAAAACCTATCCCTACTGTTCATATTATCAATCTAAACAAAGTAACCATGTCTATTACAGACAAGCAGGGTAAGTTTGTTATTGATGCTGAATTAAACGACACACTGTACTTTTCATATCTGGGCTACAAGTCCATAAAAGTACGTGTTTCAAATGATTTGATTAAATATCCCAACACACGCTTTCAGCTTACAGAACTGGCTTTAGCACTTGAAGAAGTAGTTGTTAGACCCTATCAACTCACCGGATATTTGGATATTGATGCCCGTAATATTCCCATAAATCGTACGCGTAGGTACAACATTCCTGGACTACCCACTGGAGGATATGAGGGCGCAAACAGAACGCCATTGGGTGAAATTCGGATACTACAAGCCATTTCCAATCCGGCTGATTTCTTATATAATGTTTTTGGCAGAAAGCCTAATGAACTGCGCAAGCTAAAAAAAGTGCGTGCAAATAATGCACTTCGTGACTTACTTGCTGTCAAATACGACAGAAAAACACTTCAAGAGCTTTTACAATTAGAGCGGGTAGATATTGATGAAATATTGCGGAAATGTAGTTTTTCTGATAGTTTTATTAAAAATGCAAACGACTTACAGATTCTAGAAGCTATTAGCGGGTGCTACGAAGAATATAGGGTGCTAAACCGCTAAGGAATTACGAAATTATCTACCTTTGCATTTTGAAATCATATGCTACTAAACAAACTAAGTGCAATTTCACCGGTTGATGGAAGATATCGTCCTAAAACCAAATCATTAAGTCCCTATTTTTCAGAGTTTGGATTAATTCAATATCGCGTACGTGTAGAAGTAGAATACTTCATAGCATTATGCGAAATTCCTTTACCTCAGCTGTCTAACTTTCCTTCATCACTTTTTGAAGAATTACGAAGTGTTTACCGACATTTTAACTTAGACCAAGCTCAGGCAATAAAAGACATTGAAAAAGTTACAAATCACGATGTTAAAGCAGTCGAATATTTTCTGAAACAAATCTTTGATGATTTAAATATTAGCGCATATAAAGAGTTTATCCATTTTGGATTAACATCGCAAGATGTTAACAATACGGCAATTCCACTTTCCATAAAGGAAGCATATGAAAATGTGTACAAAACAGCCCTGCAAGATGTACTAGATTCCCTTGACATTTTGATTGGGCAATGTGCGAATACACCTATGCTTGCTAGAACGCATGGACAACCAGCATCGCCATCAAGGCTTGATAAAGAATTTGGTGTTTTTAAAAAACGTTTAGAAGAGCAGATATCATTGCTCAATCAGGTTCCTATAGCTGCAAAATTTGGAGGAGCTACTGGAAATTTCAACGCACATCATGTTGCTTATCCAGATATTGATTGGAAAGCTTTTGGAACTGCTTTTGTTGAGAAAACACTAGGACTACACCACTCGTTTCCCACAACACAAATTGAGCATTATGACCACTATGCTGCTTTTTGTGATGCCCAAAAACGCATTAATACGATTTTGATTGATTTGTGTAGAGATATATGGACTTATATTTCTATGGACTATTTTAAACAACATATTAAAGATGGTGAGGTAGGTTCATCGGCTATGCCACACAAAGTGAATCCAATCGATTTTGAGAATGCGGAAGGAAACTTAGGGATTGCAAATGCACTCTTATCACATTTGGCAGAAAAACTTCCAATTTCAAGACTTCAACGCGACTTAACAGACAGTACTGTACTCCGAAATGCTGGCGTTCCTATGGCGCACATACTTATTAGTTTTACTTCAATCATAAAGGGCGTTGGTAAACTTCTTTTAAATAAAGATAAAATTCAGCGTGACTTAGATCAAAATTGGGCAGTACTTGCCGAAGCTATTCAAACTGTTTTACGAAGAGAAAATTACCCAAAACCATACGAAGCTTTAAAAGCACTTACCCGAACCAACAGCAATATTGACAAAAATTTTATGCGTAGGTTTATAGAAACTCTCGATGTTTCTGATGAGGTGAAAAAGGAGCTTCGCTCGCTTAGACCTGAAAACTATACAGGTATTTAAAGCATATTGCCAATTGTCTTGGCTATATTCTCTAGTCCCTGTTCTCGCTGAATCATATTAGCCAATAATATTGCTTTTTCAACTTGCATTTCACGCCCTATTAGACGTGCCAATACAAAACCAGCATCCGAAGAGCCGAAAAATACTATTTCATTTGGATTTTCAACATCACCCTCAAGTACAAGTTTTCCTGAATATTGCCTGTCACTCATCATCAAAAGAGGATCGAAAGTTTTACCATCAATTATGTTGCGAACAATGGAAAGTTCTTCCGGAAGTTGCTCTTCATTAGAAGCTGTTTTACGAAACAACAACACATTAAATTTTTGAAACGAATTTAGCGCATCCCGCTCTTCTTCTGTTAGCGAAGAGGTTGTTATTCCTAAAATTGAGGTTGGAATGTCAAGAACCAAAAAGGAAGGGTCTTCTGTTTTGGAAACATAATATTCTTGAATGCTTGGCGTGGAAGAACATCCGAATAAAAATACTGCGATTACTAAAACCCAAAACCTATTCATTTTCTTTTTCATTTAATTTTCCCAGTTGCTGACCTCCAGGAAGGTTCATTTGATTGACAAGTTTTGAGATTTGAGCTAAATCAATGTCTCCACTCAAATAAAGTAAAACTGTTTCTGGTTTGCGATTTTTGATGTTCATTTTTTCGGCGTTTATTTCGGAAACATACATGAGAAGTTCCTTTACCAAGTCATCGCTTTTTCCAGATTTCACATAAAAATTAACATTTGCCTCTTGATCACGAACACGCATCAACTCTTCCATGTTCACTTGTTTGATGTGGTTTTCAACCCACTTATTGATGTCTGCAGCTATATCGGCGCTTTCAGTAGTAATCACCTTAAATGATTCTATTTCTTGCACTAGCTTGATAAACTTGTCTGCCTCTGGATCATTCGTTTCAAGGCTTAACTTAGCTAACATTTGAAACATTTTTGGGCTAATGGAAAAATAGCTCACGCTATCATCGTACTCGTATTTTTCAAATACATCTTGCCCCCAGCTTAGAGATGCTGTGATAAGGGTTAGTAAAATAATCTTTTTCATGTTATTTCGTATTAAGGTATTTTTCAGTGGTTTGGTTAAATGTTTCCATGTAAGCGACGCCTTGCTTCCCTTTATTTAGTTGTGAGGAAACGAGATACATATTTGATTTAAATTCTTCAAAAGCTATTTCTTCAGGTGAAGGCTGATTAAAAAAAACTGTTTGTTGCAGCACGAAAAAGCCTGAAACAAACGAAGCTGCAATGACAGAAACATATTTCCAATTAATTCGTTTACCTGATCGATGAGGTATAAATTTTTTTGTTGAATGCTGCTTACGTTGCTCTGAAATACTAGTAAAATAAGGTGCATAATGAGCTAAAGAAAAATCAACTTTGGCTTGTGAAAAATAAGCAATCAATTCATATTCTTCGGCTAATGAAGTTTTTCCATCAAAATATCGTTCTACTAATTCATGAACCTGTTCCAATTCCATGTTGATGCGCTTTTATAAGTTTATTTTTAATTGTCTTTCTAGCTCTTGAAAGTGCTACACGAACCGCACCTTCAGATAAATTTGTGATTTGAGCAATCGTTTCGAAATCATACTGCTCTATATCACGAAGTTGTATAATCATTTTTTGTTGGGCAGGTAATGTGTCCATATAGTCATGAATAAGCGAAACGCTATCGCGGTTAGCAATATGCTGTTCTAAAGAATCACTTGCTCTATCATGTTTAAAATGCACCAAGCGCAATTGCGAGGCTTGCTTAGATTTTAATCTGTCCAGACAATAGTTTTTTGTCATTGTCATGGCATAACCTTCAAGGTTTGATAGCGTAGATAATTTGTTCATGTTTTTCCACAATTTACCCAAAACCTCTTGTGTGGCATCTTCAGCTTCTACTGTAGAGGAAAGCAACCTTTTAGCAAATCGGAACATACTGTCCTGTACAGTCAGAATTCGATTTAAGTATGCCTTTTCATCCATTTGGAAAGTCAAAGATTTATTGGGTGTTTGTAGTAATAACGACTATATCCACAGCTTGTTACACATAGGCTAATAATATTTTAATACATTAGCTAGGTCTATATAAATCAAACCTATGAAAAATTTAGGCATCCTTTTACTTATCATCTTGTTTTTTGGTTGTAACAACGATAAAGATGACGTTATTTATGTCCCACCAACCCAAAACTTAGAAGTTGAAGACTTTGTATATAAGGCAATGAACACCCTCTACTATTGGCAAGAAGAAGTACCAAATTTAGCAGACAGCAAATTTGCTAATGACAAGGAATACACAACTTTTTTACAGTCGTTTGATGACCCCGAAGACTTGTTCAACAATCTAATCTATTTTGATGACAGATTTAGCATCATTACTGATGATTATGTGGCTTTTGAAAAGCAATTAAATTCCATATCATGGAGCAATGGAATGAAATTTGGCTTGGGTAGAATTTCAGAAAATGATACTACTATTTTCGGATATGTTCGCTATGTTTTACCAAATACTGACGCTGCGCAAAAAGGAATAAAAAGAGGTGATATTTTCACTCATATTAGTGGAACGCAATTATCCATTGACAATTACAAAGAATTACTCTTTTCTGACGCAACAAGCTACACCATAGATTTAGCAACCATAAGCAATCGAATCATACAATCAACAGGTGTCACGCTCACACTTGTCAATACTGAACAACAAGAAAAAGAACTGCATATTGCAAAAGTGATAGCTCATGAAGGTAAAAAAATTGGTTATGCCATGTATAATGGATTTGCCCATTTACAAGAAGACGATTTGATAGATGCTTTTACCAATTTTGAAGCTCAGCAAATTGATGAACTCATTGTAGATTTACGATATAATCCTGGTGGTGCTGTTTCAACAGCACAATTGCTAGCAGGACTTATAGCTGGCGAACATGCTGGAAAGGTTTTTGGTAAAATGGTGTATAATGAAAAGTTATCAGATTACGATCGAGATATTGAAATCATAAACTCCAATATAAATCTTGGGCTATCAAGGGTGATTTTTATTGTAACATCAGGATCTGCTTCTGCTAGTGAAATGGTAATCAATGGGTTAAATCCATACATGACTACTGTAC
>JAYPBW010000052.1:7931-9450 GCA_038124405.1 Flavobacteriaceae bacterium
ATAATAAAGGGACAAAAAATCCAAACCATCAGTGGGCATTACTTCCCATTACTAATGGCTTTTTTAACAGTATAGGATTTGGCGACTACGCCAATGGATTTTCGCCAAACGTATCTGCAAACGAAGACCTTGAAATTCTTGGCGTACTGGGCGAAACAAATGAACCGCTATTGAAAAAAGCACTAGAAGTTATAAGTGGTCAAATTAGTTTCAATACACTATCTACCAATGAGTTAAGTTGGTCTTTTAGAGAAATTCCTGTTGAAGAAGGTATGGCGATTTATTCCTCCCCAACGAAAAATTAAAAGCTATATTCAATACCAAGGGTTACGTTTCTACCTAAAGTGGTAAACCCATAAAACTCCGTGTATGAAGTATCGAACACATTCTTAACCGTAATTGTGGCCGTAGCAGTTCCAATTATATTCGGCACATGTAAACGCATGTCTACTAGTGTGAAATCATCTAAATCCACTATATCTCCTGTAGCAAAATTTTGATCTTTCCGCACACCTACATGACGAATATGAGCTCCCCAATTTAGCCTGGAAGAAGTGTAGTGTACACCAATATTAGCAAGATGTTTAGGTAATCGTAAAGGATCTTGTGACACTTTTTCAACCCATGTGTAATTTGCAGACATAGTCCACTTAGAAAAAATAAGACTCCCTTCTACTTCCATCCCCCTAACCTTGTATCGTGTATCGCTATTACGATATTGTCCAGCAAAATTAGGAAGAGGAACAAATTCAACAACATTATTTTCTTTACGTTGAAACCCAACTAACGTAACTCGGCTGTTTTGAGAGATATACTCCATTCCAGATTCTATAGTGAAGTTTTCTTCGGGCGCTAATGCAATATTTCCGTAATATGGATCAAACATTTTGTATTGCGAAGGAGCAATAAATGATGTTGCCCAAGAATGAAATATTTTAACATAGGAGCCTGAATCGAAACTGCGCACGTAAAACGGATTAATCGTATAGGTTTGGTGTGAACCAAAAGCGCTATGTACTGTGTTTCTACCACTCAATTGAAGTGCATACCCCTTGGGGTGGTGCCAGTTTGCACTCACAAACACAGCAGCGTTGTCGTGCTGAAAGGACTTAGGTGAAAATGCATCTTCGCTACTCGATTGAATGTCTTGCAATAAACCGCCGCTTAAAATAGTTATTTTGTCAGAAGGGCGATACCGCCAAGTAACTTCTGTTGTAACTATTTTTGAAGTGTATGTTATGGGGTAATTACTAGTAAAATCACGTTCAGAATCAGACCGTGAAAAATGTGCGTGAAAGCTAGATTTTCCTTTTGTGTACGAAGGCGAAATTCCATAACGACGATTTTTGCTCAATAACACATTAGGGGCATCGGCATAAGTTGGATAAGTGGTGTCATAGTCAGAATCTACCATGTCTTTATGAAAAAAAGCTGACCATGCCCAAGGCCCTTCGTACTGACTTTTTGCATTGAATTGAATATTTTCTTTTTGAACCGCATCTTCTTCTGAGCCTAAAAC
>JAYPBW010000053.1:0-9125 GCA_038124405.1 Flavobacteriaceae bacterium
TCTGAATTACTATCTTTTGCCTCAATGACCGTTTCAACCGCCTCTTCCCCTACTTTCTGTGCTATTTTATTAATGCCTTTCGCAAACAAACTCGCTACATAGCTTTTGTCGGTGGGGTTGTTTTTGCGGTCGGCAATGACCTCTTCGAGTGCAGATAAAAATCCATACGAAGGGGCATTACTCTCTCCCCAACAGGTATCCGTGCCTTTGTGGCATGTGGGCCCCACTGGATTTGCCTGAATCAATAAGGTATCATTGTCACAGTCAACTGCCATGCGTACCAATTCCAACACATGACCGCTCTCCTCCCCTTTTGTCCATAAACGGTTTTTACTACGACTATAAAAAGTGACCTGTTTAGAATCTTGTGTTTTGGCAACGGCATGGGCATTCATAAAGCCCATCATAAGAACAGACTTTGTCTGGGCATCTTGTACTATGGCAGGAACTAATCCATCTGGGTATTTACTGTAATCTATGGTCATCGTACCGGAATTTGTTGGTTTCGTAATGTTGCTTTAAGTTCGGGAATACCGATTTCTTTAAAGTGAAATACACTTGCTGCCAAAGCAGCATCGACATTTCCTAGAGCAAAGGTATCAATAAAGTGTTGGATGTTTCCTGCACCACCCGAGGCAATTACAGGAACAGAAACGGTTTCACTTAATTGTTTTAATGCTCTATTGGCAAATCCTTGTTTGGTGCCGTCGTGATCCATTGAGGTAAAAAGCAATTCGCCTGCACCCCGTTCCACAGCCTCTGTTGACCACTCAAACAAACGTCGCTCTGTAGGCACTTTTCCACCCACCAAATGCACCACCCAATCGTTTTCTATTTGTTTGGCATCTATGGCTACAACCACGCATTGCGTTCCAAATTTATTTGCCAGTTCACTAATAAGTGATGGTCGGCGTACCGCAGAAGAATTAATAGAAACTTTGTCGGCACCATTATCTAATAGAATAGCTACGTCATCAACCGAGCTTATGCCACCACCAACCGTAAAAGGTATATCAATGGCCTGTGCCACGTCACGCACAAGCTTAGCCAAGGTTTTGCGTTTTTCTTCAGAAGCAGAAATATCTAAAAACACCAATTCGTCTGCACCTTCTTCTGCATACCGTTGTGCCAATTCCACGGGGTCGCCCGCATCACGAAGGGATACAAAATTCACTCCTTTGACGGTACGTCCATCTTTAATATCTAAACACGGTATGATACGTTTCGTGAGCATATTAGTTTTGTTCTAACTGATACGTTTCTAGTTCTTTCAGGGAAATTTTTCCTTCGTAAATAGCTTTACCAATAATAGCAGCAGCACAGCCTAATTCTTCTAATTGATAAATGTCATCCATAGTAGTGACTCCGCCCGAGGCGATTAGGGCGATTTCAGGAAGCTCCTCTAACAATTCAAAATAGAGTTCCAATGATGGGCCTGCAAGCATACCGTCTTTAGCAACATCCGTGCACAGTACGTATTCAAAGCCCTTTTGGGAATAGTCTTTCACAAAATCTAGGACATCAATCCCCGAATCTTGCTCCCAACCATGCGTAGCAATACGGCGATTTTTGGCATCAGCACCCAAAATAAGACGTTCTGCTCCAAAAGTTGTAAGCCATTCCGACACTAACCCTGGAGCATCAACAGCGATACTCCCAAGGGTAACTTGAGCAGCACCACAATCAAAAGCGGTTTGTAAATCAGTAGCCGCTTTTATGCCTCCGCCAAAATCGACTTGTAAGTTCGTTTTAGTAGCAATTGCCTCCAACACCTTCGCATTGACGATATGCTTGGCTCTAGCGCCGTCTAAATCAACCACATGAACGTGTGTGAGCCCAGCGCCCTCAAATGCCTTTGCGACTTCTACTGGCGATTCGTTATATACTTTTTTTGTGTCGTAATCCCCTTTGGTGAGGCGTACGCATTGTCCGTTGATGATATCGATAGCAGGAATAAGAATCATAATCCTAAAAAGTTTTGTAACAGTTGAGCACCCACACTCCCACTTTTTTCGGGATGAAATTGGGTGCCGTAAAAGTTCTTTTTCGCCATGGCGGCTGCAAATGGAATATCATAGGTACAACTCCCAACGACTTCATTATTTGGCTTTGCATAAAAACTATGCACCAAATAAAAATGGCTATTTTCAGGGATGCCTTCAAACAATACCCCAGAACCATTTACGGTATTCCAGCCCATATGCGGTACATTTCGTTTCGTATTAAAACGCACCACCGAAGTGTTAAAAATTCCCAAGCCGGTTGTATTGCCTTCTTCGGAGTGGTTACACATCAATTGCATACCCAAACAAATACCTAAAACAGGTTGTTTTAAGGTTGGAATTAGTTTATCTAAACCTGTAGCATACAGCTTTTCCATAGCAGAACTCGCCTCGCCCACACCAGGGAAAATGACATGCGTTGCTTGTTGAATTTCGTTCACATCATGGCTCAGAGTAGCGGTTGCTCCCAATCGTTCTAATGCAAAGCGAATGCTTTGGATATTTCCAGCACCATAATCAATAATGACTACGCTCATAGCTGCCCTTTTGTTGACGGTAAAACCAATTTTTCTGCATCACGCTTTATAGCCGCTTTTATGGCTTTAGCAAAAGCTTTAAAAATCGCTTCGATTTTGTGGTGCTCATTGTGTCCTTCAGCCTTAATGTTCAGATTGGCTTTAGCACCATCAGCAAAAGATTTAAAGAAGTGAAAAAACATTTCGGTAGGCATTTTTCCAATGAGTTCACGCTTAAATTTCGCATCCCACATCAGCCACGCACGTCCTCCAAAATCAATGGCTACTTGCGCCAAACAATCATCCATAGGCAAGCAATACCCATAACGTTCAATACCTAGTTTATATCCTAAAGCCATTCCGAAAGCTTCGCCCAAGGCAATAGCCGTATCTTCAATAGTATGGTGCTCATCCACTTCTAAATCACCTTTTGTAGTTAGTTCTATGTCTATACCGCCATGACGTGCCAATTGATCTAGCATATGGTCAAAAAAAGGAATACCTGTTGAAATGGAACTTTTTCCAGTACCATCCAAATTGAGAGCAATGCTAATGTCTGTTTCTTTGGTAGTGCGTTGGTGTGTTGCAGTGCGTCCACCCGCTTTTAATAAGGTATAAATTGCTTCCCAAGAATTGGTTTGTATAGCAATAACAGGTTTTAACTCATTTTCAATACTATCTGCAAGTCGCTCATCGTGTTGCACTAAAATTCCCTTTGCTCCTAGGTTCTTTGCCAATTCCATATCTGATATACGATCCCCAATCACAAATGAATGTTCTAAATCATAATCAGGATTATCTAAATATTGGGTAAGCATCCCCGTTTTGGGCTTTCGTGTAGGAGCATTGTCTTCGGGTAAACTTTTATCAATACAAATTTCATCGAATAGAATGCCTTCGTTTTTAAGCGCTGTAATCAAAAAATCGTGTGTAGGCCAAAAAGTGTCTTCAGGAAAACTATCGGTTCCCAACCCATCTTGATTGGTAACCATGACAAGTTCAAACTCAAGTTCCTTGGCTATACGTCCTAAATATTGAAATACGCCTGGATAAAATTCTAGCTTACTCAAATCATCTAATTGATAGTCTTTTGGTTCTAGGGCAAGTGTGCCGTCGCGGTCAATAAATAAAACTTTTTTCATGATGGCAATGATTTACATACAGTAATAAGTTGATTGTTTTCTTCAGATGTTCCTATGCTAAAGCGGATACAGTTCTCACAGTTTTCTTGTGATGAACGATCACGAGTTACAATGTTTCGATCTAATAATTCTTTGTAACGCTTTTTGGCATCGTCTACTTTAACTAGTAAGAAGTTGGCCTCTGAAGGATAAACGAGTTGAACCCAAGAACATTCATCTAATTCAGCAGCTAGCCTGTTGCGCTCCGAAAGTGTTTCGGCAATTTGCCTGTTTATCTTTTGCGTGTCCTCAAGCACATCAAGTGCTGTTTGCTGGCTTAACGTATTGATGTTATAAGGCGGTTTGATGCGTTTTAGCAGCGCGATAATCTCAGGACTGGCAATGGCAATACCCAATCGTAGGCCTGCCAAACCAAATGCTTTGGACAGGGTTTGAGTTACAATTAAGTTTGGGTAGGCCTCTAAAGTTGTGCTCCAACTTGGAATATCGGTAAAATCGATATAGGCTTCATCAATGACCACAATGCCATTAAAATTATCCAACAAGTATAGAATGTCTTCTTTTTTGAAAGCATTTCCACTTGGGTTATTTGGGCTACAAAAGAACAGTGCCTTCGTGTTTTTTTTAACGGCAGAAAGGATTTTTTGGGGTTGCAGTTGGAAATTCTCATCTAGTGGTACTTCTGTTAGTCCTATACTATTAATGTTTGCCAGTACCTTATACATGCCATAAGTTGGTGGCATGATGATGATATTATCTTGATAAGGAGCACAAAAGGCCCTAAATATTAAATCCAATACTTCGTCGCTACCATTCCCAATAAGCAATTGATTTTCGTCGCATCCACGCAAAGCTGCTATTGCTTTTTTCAGTGTAGTTTGATTGGGATCGGGATAACGGTTCACCGCTGTTTCGTTAGGATTTTCATTGGCATCCAAAAACGTCCATTCTCCTTCCGTTGCAGTGAAAGTATCTCGTGCCGAAGTGTAGGGCGAAAGCGCCAACATTTCGGATCGTGCCCATTGTGATAAATCGAAAGTCTTAGCCATTATTCAAGTCTTTTAAACGAAGTGAAACGGCATTTTTGTGAGCATAAAGTCCTTCGGCATCTGCCATAGCTTCAATGCTGGGACCCAGCTTTTGAATGCCCTCTGCGCTAATGCGTTGATAGGTAATCGACTTGGTAAATGCATCTAAATTCACACCACTATACTGTTTGGTATAGCCATTTGTGGGTAAGGTATGATTTGTGCCCGAAGCGTAATCTCCTGCACTTTCAGGGGTGTAATTCCCAATAAATACTGAGCCTGCATTTTGAATACCATCTACAAATACGTTTTCATTTTTAGCACAAACAATATAGTGCTCCGGGCCATATTCATTGATAAAATTTAACGCATCTAACTCCTTATCAAAAAATACTGCAAGAGAGTTTGAAAGTGCTGTTTTAGCAATGTCTTTCCGTGGTAAGGCTTTTAGTTGACTATCTATTTCACGTTGAACATCACCGATAAGTGTATTGCTAAGTGAAACTAAAATCACTTGGCTATCTACACCGTGTTCAGCTTGCGAGAGCAAATCAGCGGCTACATATTTTGGATTAGCCGAAGCATCTGCTACAATCAATAATTCCGATGGACCCGCAGGCATATCGATAGCCGTTTGATATTGCGTTGCTTTTTGCTTGGCAACCGTCACAAACTGATTTCCAGGGCCAAAAATCTTATATACTTTGGGTATAGATTGCGTACCAAAAGTCATCGCTGCAATCGCTTGAATTCCTCCAATTTGTGCAACAATATGTACCCCGCATTTACTTGCAGCATATCGAATGGCTGCTGGTATTCCAGAATCGCTTGGAGGTGTACACAACACAATTTCTTTACATCCTGCAATTTGGGCTGGGATTGCCAACATCAATACTGTCGAAAATAATGGTGCTGTTCCGCCAGGTATGTAAATACCTATTTTTTCAATGGGTTTCTTTTCTTGCCAACAATCAACACCTTGCATGGTGCTTACATGTACGGGATCGGTTTCCTGTGCCTTGTGAAATGCATAAATATTCTCATACGCCACATCAATGGCAGAAACTAGAGATGAAGGCAATTCTTCTTTTGCGCTTTCCAAAGCAATTTTAGAAAGAGTTATGTCGGATACTTTAGTCTTGTCAAATTTTTCACTGTAAAAACGTACGGCTTCGTCCCCACTTTTTTGAACAGCAGCAAATACTTCGTCTACAATTGGCTCAACTGAAGAAAAATCAGCAGTTGGACGCTTTATAAGTCTTTTCCAAAGCGATATTTCTGGGTTGTTTAGTACTTGCATTACTGTATCATTCGTTCTATTGGACAAACTAATATATCTCTCGCGCCTGCCGCCTTGAGCTCATCAACCATTTCCCAAAAGGTATTCTTATTAACAACCGAGTGCAAGGAACTCCACCCGTTATCTACTAAGGGC
Organism: Flavobacteriaceae bacterium; assembly: GCA_038124405.1. Taxonomy (GTDB): domain Bacteria; phylum Bacteroidota; class Bacteroidia; order Flavobacteriales; family Flavobacteriaceae; genus UBA7446. The sequence goes on from JAYPBW010000053.1 coordinate 6,124, forward strand.
ATGACCGTTGGGCTTTTCAAATCAGGTAAAATATTAGAAACATGTGTTATGGCATCATTTGGCACATTCATGATTACATAACGAGAGTTTTTTCCTGCATTTACTGCCCGAATACGGAACAACAAGGTATCAAGTATATCTTGTTTTTCTTCGGAAAGGGATTTCCCGCTAACCAACACCGCTTGAGACTTAAAAAGCACTTCAACCTCTTTGAGGTTGTTTTTAAACAGTGTACTACCGCTGGAAACAATATCACAAATGGCATCGGAAAGGCCAATGTTGGGTGCTATTTCCACAGAGCCATTAATAATGTGTAAATCGGCATTTACCCCCCATTGATTTAAATATTTTTGAACAGTTTTCGGATAAGATGTGGCTATTTTTTTTCCTTCAAAATCTTTAACGTTATTATATTTAACATCTTTAGGAATTGCCATAGACACACGACATTTTGAAAAACCCAATTCTTCAAGAATATTCAAATCCTCCCCTTTTTCCACAAGAAGGTTTTCACCTATAATAGCCAAATCTACCACGCCATCACGAAGGTATTGTGGGATATCGCCATTTCGTAGGTAATAAATCTCCATGGGAAAACCCGAAGTTGTTGTTTTCAGTTGGTCTTTTCCATTGTTTACAGAAATACCACAGTCCTTAAGGAGTTTTAAGGAATCTTCGTTTAATCTCCCTGATTTTTGAATCGCTATACGTATATTTTCTCTTTTCATAATTGAAACAAAAAAACCCGTTTGAGTTACTTCAAACGGGTTGTTCGGTTATCTATACACCTCACCTAGCTCGTTTGAAACGAAGTCTTTACGTGCTGATGTGTATGTGTTAATCTCATTTGACTGCAAATATCGGACTTTTTTTTAAAATCTTATTGATTTCCTAAAATTAGTGGTAGGCCATCTTTACCACTACCTACAACGACCACCTTTGTGTTTGGCGATTCGGCAAGTTTTATGGTAGCCTCAATACCTTTTTCCTTTAAAATATTAGGTGTAAGTGATGCAGCCAAAATTCGGTTTGCAGCCGCTTTCCCTTCAGCATCAATGCGTACTTTTTCAGCTTCTTGACGTGCCTTTTCTAATCGGAATTCATATTCCAAAGCCTCTTGTTCTTGCGTTAACTTACGTTGTATTGCTTCTTTTATTGAAGTAGGCAATGTAACATCACGTACCAGTACAGAATTCAACTGTACATGTTGTCCATCTACTTTACGCTTGGTTTCTTCAAAAATTTCATTTTGAATGGCATCACGTTTAGTTGAGTACAATTGCTCTGGAGTATAACGCCCAATTACAGATCGTGCTACCGCACGAATTTCAGGTACAATAACAATATTCAAATAATTTTCGCCTTTTGTTTTGTGCAACAAACCAAGTTCATCATACTTGGGCTGATATAAGACTGAAACGTCAAGAGATATTTCTAATCCATTGGAAGACAGTACACGCATACCGCTTTCAAATTCCTCTTGTTGCTTTATATTGTAGATGTAAACTCTATTCCATGGCGCAATAATATGAAATCCTTCATCTAGAGGCGGTTTGTCGGTAACCACACCACCGCCAAAGGTTTTAAAGAGGACACCAGCTTCACCGTAACCAATGTTTACAGATGATTTAGCGATAAAAATGATACTTACTAATATAACGACTACTACTGGTAGTCCGAGTTTTGGAACTTTATTCATGATTTAAAATTTTAGGTTAACATACCTCCATCAACATTAAGAACTTGACCTGTAATATACGCAGATAAATCGGAGGCTAAAAATAGGCAAGCGTTAGCTACATCGGTTGGCGAACCGCCACGTTTAAGCGGAATACCAGCACGCCATTGTGCTACAACGTCTTCTGGAAGTTTACCTGTCATTTCGGTTTCTATAAAGCCTGGTGCAATTACATTAGAACGAATATTTCTAGAACCCAATTCAAGTGCCACAGACTTCGAAAAACCAATAATTCCAGCTTTAGAAGCGGCATAATTTGCCTGCCCTGCATTTCCCTTAACACCAACAACCGAACTCATGTGAATGAGACTTCCATGACGTTGTTTTAGCATGGTACGTTGAACGGCTTTCGTCATATTAAAAACAGACTTTAAGTTTACTTCAATAACGGTATCAAAATCTTCTTCAGAAATTCGCATGAGCAAATTGTCTTTGGTGATGCCAGCATTATTTATAAGCACATCAATTGAGCCAAATTCCGCTACTACATCTGCAGCTAGTTGTTGTGCCGATTCAAAATCGGCAGCATTAGACTGGTATGCTTTTGCTTTTACCCCTAATGCCAAAAGTTCTTTTTCTAATTCTAGTGCTGGTCCAGCAGAAGAACTATACGTAAATGCTACGTTAGCACCAGCTTGAGCAAATGCTTGGGCTATTCCTTTTCCAATACCTCTACTGGCACCTGTAATGATTACATTTTTACCTTGTACTAAATTCATAATTATGCTAATGCTTGTGCAACAGTTTTACCAATAGCTGCTGGTGAGTTCACAACATGAATACCACATGCTTTCATGATTGCTTTTTTGGCCTCGGCAGTGTCTTCTGCACCACCAACAATGGCTCCAGCGTGTCCCATTGTTCGGCCTTTTGGTGCTGTTTCTCCAGCAATAAACCCTACAACCGGTTTCGGATTTCCTTGTTCTTTAATCCAGTTGGCGGCATCTGCCTCTAATTGCCCACCAATTTCTCCAATCATCACAATACATTCGGTTTCATCATCATCCATAAGAAGTTGAACGGCTTCTTTTGTAGTAGTACCTATGATAGGATCGCCTCCGATACCAATGGCGGTGGTAATACCAAAACCTTCTTTTACTACTTGGTCTGCAGCTTCATAGGTAAGTGTTCCGGATTTTGATACGATTCCTACTTTTCCTTTTTTAAATACAAAACCTGGCATAATACCAACTTTGGCTTCTTCGGGTGAAATTACACCTGGACAATTAGGCCCTACCACCCTGCAGTCTATATTTTTTATATA